>CAZDYP010000010.1:0-23892 GCA_964509505.1 uncultured Anaerolineae bacterium
CTCATTGGCGCCTTCACCTTGACGTTCA
Source organism: uncultured Anaerolineae bacterium (assembly GCA_964509505.1). Taxonomy (GTDB): domain Bacteria; phylum Chloroflexota; class Anaerolineae; order JACRMK01; family JACRMK01; genus CAZDYP01. The sequence continues at coordinate 29 of CAZDYP010000010.1, forward strand.
TCGGCGGCGGCGCGATTGCAAACGGCGGGCAAGGCGCGCTCATCGGCGTGGCGTTGGCGCACGGCCTCGCCATCGCCACCATGATCTACGCGCTCGGCCATATCTCTGGTATTCACATCAACCCCGCCGTCACAACGAGCTTGCTCATCGGCGGCAAAATCAGCATTGCCGATGCGCTGGCTTACATCATCGCGCAAGTCGTCGGCGCGACCATCGCAGGATTCGCTTTGCTCTTCATCTTCAATGACGTCAGTGCCAGGACAGGCTTTCTGGGCACCCCCACATTGGGAGTGGGTGTGAGCGCAAGCACGGGCATCATCGTCGAGATCATTCTCACATTCTTCTTGACCATGACCGTGTGGGGCGCGGCGGTGGATGGGCGCACGGCGGGGCCGCTCGTCGGCTTTGCGATTGGTCTCGTCGTGACGATGGATATTTTGATGGGCGGGCCCGTAACAGGCGCAGCGATGAACCCTGCGCGCTACACAGGCACGGCGCTTGCGTCGGGACACCTGAACGAGTTTTATATTTACTGGGTTGGGCCCTTGCTCGGCGGCGCGATTACAGGTTTGTTGTATCCCTACGTGTTTTTGAAGAGGGGTTGAATCCAACAAAGCTGCGAGGTTGCGACGCCGCAAACTGGGCTGTCGTTGTCTCGCAGGTCTGGTGGTTCGATTTTGCCAACATGGTTTGACTTCTCAACCCGATGCGATACAATTACCTACCAATTACCCACAGTTAGATTGGTCAGGGCTTATGAGCGATGAATTTACCGTGACGTTTCATGGTGTGCGCGGCAGTTATCCCGTGCCTGGCGCGAAGTTTGTGCGCGTCGGCGGCAACACGCCTTGCGTCGAAGTGCGTGTTGCCAAGCAGCTCATTATCATTGACGCTGGTACTGGCATCATTGGGTTGGGCAAAAAACTGCTGCTAGAAAGTCGAGCGGCTGGGCGCAATGGCGCGCCTGCGCCCATTGTCGCCACCTTGTTGTTCAGTCATACGCATCACGACCACACGCAAGGCTTCCCCTTTTTCATCCCCGCTTATCAAGGCATCTGCACATTGTACATTTTTGGCCCGCGCATGTTGCAAGAAGATTTGAAGGAAGCGTTAGGTCGTTCGATGGTGTCGCCTTCGTTCCCCGTGGATTTGGACGATTTGCATTCGACGCGCATCGTGCGTAATTTGGAAGAGACCGAGATGATCGTGCTGCGCCCCGATACGCCCGCGCCCGAAGTGTTGAACATCTATCGTGAGAAACATCTAGCCTCGTCGGAGGTCGTCGCCATCCGGCAATTCAAGAGCTACGCCCATCCCAAGACAGGCGCTAACATGTATCGCATTGATTGGCGTGGCAAAAGTGTGGTCTATGCGAGCGACACGGAAAGCTACGTCGGCGGCGATTCGCGTTTGATCAATTTTGCGAAGGACACAGACCTGCTCATCCACGACGCGCAATGGACACACGAAGAATACGTCGGGATGCCCGCGCCGAAACAAGGGTGGGGTCACAGCACACCCGAGATGGCTGTCACCATCGCACAAGCAGCTAATGCCAAACGCTTGGCGCTGTTTCACCATGATCCCAATCACGACGACGACATGGTAGAGGCGATGGGACGCCAAACGCAAGCCCAATTTTCCAATGCCTTTGTCGCGTATGAAGGTTTGACGGTGACGTTATAGTGTTTCTCAATGAGCTGTGAATACCATAACCCTTGCGAAGGCTCAACACTTTCGCAAGGCTGAGTTTCTCATTCACCAATGAATTAGGAAGCCTATACGAGCTGAGTGGAGAAACCCCCTAGAATACCCTCTCGTATAACCGTAAACAGTGAACAATCATGGTTGCCGCTTCAATTGTTCACTGAATACTGTTTACTGGTCATTGACTGACTTACCCCAAGGAGTCCAGCGTGTCGTCACTTGTTCAGCCGCCCCAGCGCGGCTTATTTTTTGAAGAACTGATCGAGGAGTTTAGCATCACCTCGCAAGGTCGCACCGTCACCGAAACCGACCTTGTGATGTTTGCAGGCTTGTCGGGCGACTACAATCCGTTGCATACGGACGAAGAATACAGCAAGCAAACGATGTTCAATGGGCGCATCGCGCATGGGCTGTTGGGCTTGTCCATCGCATCGGGCTTGGCGATGCAGCTCGGTTTTATGACTGGGACGGTCGAAGCGTTCCGCGAATTGACATGGCAATTTCGCAAGCCTGTAATGATTGGCGACACGATTCACATCACCGCGAAAGTCAAAGAGAAGAAAGCGCTGCGCGGTTATCATGGCGGCCTCGTCACCTTTGACGTCAGCGTCATCAACCAGAAGGGCGAAGCCGCGCACAAAGGCACATGGACGTTGTTGGTGAAGGGCAAACCCACATAACACAACGAGTTTTTTCTTTCCGCTTTCGTTCTCCACCAGCTTATACCATATTTAGCACAACGGTCACAGTGACTAAACTGGCGATGGTGCTGAACAAGACGACGCTCGTTACAAATTCGGGATGCGCGTTGAATTGTGTCGCCAGTATGGATGACGTGATGGCGGTAGGCATGGCGGTTTGCACAAGCGCCGCTTGTCTGGCGACGCCGCTCAAGCCAACCAGTTCAGCGGCGATGAACGCGATGATGACGCCGCCGATGAGTCGCGTGACAATCGCCCACGACAACAGCGATGGCGTCAATCCGTTTTGCCCCCACGACGTGATAGGTGACATTTGCAAGCCAAGCAACAGCACTTGAATCGGGATAGCCGCAGTGCCCAATAATTGCAGCGGCCGATTGATGTATTCAGGCAAGACGATGTGGAGGACGCTCAACAATAGGGAGAGCGTCGTCGCATAAATCAAGGGCATGCGAAAAATCTGCGCGATGGATTGCCTGAGGGTGAAGCGCGCGCGGGTGGCGAAGATGGTCGCCAGCCAATGAATCAACAAGCCCGACGTGACGAACACAATGGAGGCGTATTGCAAGCCTTCTTGTCCAAAGGCAAACAACACCACGGGCAGACCGAAGTTGCCGACGTTGGCGAAAGCCGTGCTGAGAATAAATGCGCCTTCCCAGCTGCGATTCAAGCGCAAACCCCGCGCGACGAGCCAACTCAATGTAATCACACCACTCAGATAGGCAACGACGAACAGCGCTATACGCAACACGTCTTGCCATGCGACCGTCGTGTGGTACAACGAGGTCACGATGATTGCGGGACTGAACACATAGAGGACGACGGTTGAAAAGGAGTGAGTGTCTATCCGGTGCGCGCGTCCCAACAGATAGCCGATGGCGACGATGATGAAAACAGGTAGGATGACGTTGATGAAAGCGCTCATAGCTGATGTGTGAAACGTGAAAGGCGAAAGGTGAGCGGAGCATACGTTTCGCCTTTCACTCTCCGCCCTCCTCGTCGGCTTGGCCCTTGCGCCCATTCGTTGGCGTGTCGGGTGTGTATTCGAACAAATCAAACACCACATCGCCTTCGGTAAATTCGAGCTCCGCCAGCGCGTCTTCGGCGGCTTCGTGCAACGCCTCGTCGTCGCTCGCCAAAACGGTTTCGAGAACGTGCCGCGCCTCTTTGCCGCCGATTTGCCCCAACGCCCACACAGCCGATTCGCGCACCTCCAAATCGGCGTCGTGAACGAGCTCGCCGAGAATCGGCAGCGCATCGTGCAGCGTCAACTCGCCGGCGGCATTCGCCGCTTCGTAACGCATGGCGGCGTCTTTGCTGCGCAGCTCGTGCAAGACGATACGCTCCCACGTTTTATCGGCGGTGCGTCCCATTGCACAGAGCGCGCTCGCACGCATATCGTGGTCGCCGTCGTGATAGGCGCGGTCAATGGCGCCATGCACACGCTCATCGGTCGCATACGCGACGGATTCCAACGCATGGCATCGCACTTCTTCGTCTTCGTTCACGTCATTGTAACGCGCGAGCAGCGCCTCCATTATTTTGTTCGATAAATCTGGATTGAGCTTGCCCAGCTCCGCACGTAAGATAAAATCGCCCAATGCCCGCGCCGCTGCCGCGCGCACGAGCTCCGCCTTGTCCGTCTCCAACATTCGCAAGAGGCGTCGTCCCAGCGAAGGCTTCTCGTTCTCCCACAAGCCTTCGATAGCGGTCGCGCGCACCACCTCGTCGGCATCGTCCAACAGCAACGGCAACAAGTCGCTAAAATCGGAATGCACCGAGAGTTCAGAGGCTTCATTCATCGCGACGACGATGGCGCGGCGTCGCGCGACGGCGATGGTTTGCCAGACGGCGCGGAAGTGTTCGATGTCCGCTGGCGTGGGCGACGCCAGCGCGTTTACATCCACCAGCTGTGGCGTGTCTTGCTCATCAGCTAGACGCTGCAAGGCTTTTTGAAATTTGGTGAGTTTTTGTTCAGATGGTTTTTTCATTGGATTCCCTTTGCGCTCAATACCGATGGACTCCTGAGCGCGAATGAGAGTTTGCCATACGCAGCGCATTTTGCAAAGTGATGCCATGACTTTGATGCTATAATCTCGGTATTCTTACCCACTGAGGTTGACCATGTCTCTTGAATCCACGCTCGCTGCGCTCGGCATTGAACTCACACACACGGGCTTGCAAATCATACGCGCCGCCGACCTCGCCCACGCGCATTATCCGCACCTCGATCCTGATCGTCCCGCGCTCATCGTGCAACTCGACGCCTCACTCATGGGTGCTGTGCAACGCATTCTGTTGGCGCAATATCCACCTGAGCATGAAATCAAATCGCTTGACACGCAGGATGATTCACACATCGCCTATCTTGTATCCTGCATCCTGCATCTTGCATCGTTCACGACCAACCATGCGACGATGCTCTACATCCCACCTCTACCTTGCCCCAGCTCTTTCGAGTCCTTCACCGAGATCATCGCGCATCTGCGCGCGCCCGACGGCTGTCCGTGGGACCGCGCGCAGACGCCGCACACATTGCGCCGTTACTTGCTCGAAGAAGCGTACGAGGCGCTTGAGGCGCTTGACCTCAATCAACCGCAGAGACTGAAAGAGGAGTTGGGCGATTTGTTGTTACAGATTGTGTTACAGTCACAGCTCGCATCCGAAGCGGGCGCCTTCAAGGTGACCGATGTCATCGCGCACATTCACGCGAAGATGATTCGCCGTCACCCGCACGTCTTCGGCGATTTACAGAGCGCGACGACGGCAGAGATCGAAGCCAATTGGGAGAAGATCAAGCGCGCGGAGAAGTCGCACGCTGCAGAGGTCACGTCGTTCTTCAAAGACATTCCGAAGGGGTTGCCCGCCCTCACCGAAAGCGAGGACATGCAGCAACGCGCGTCGCGGGTTGGCCTGTGGAACGATACAGCTGAGGAATCCGAAGCGCGGTATCAGCAGGCGTGGCGCGTGTGGCATGAGCACCGCACGAGCGAAGCGCTGGGCGATGCGCTTTTTATGCTCGTGGATCAGGCGCGGCGCGCGGGGCTGGACGCGGAGAGCGCATTAAGGGAGGCGAATCGGAGGTTTGAGCGAGAGTTGACGGAGAAACGAGGAAATGATTGAACGAGTGTGACCATCGCGACGGCGGTTCCTACTCTTCGTCGTCCGCTGGATTGGGATCAGCAAAGCGTCCATACATGATGGACAACGCGCGCAGTCTCGCCGCCCGTTCTGGCGCAAGCGCATCCGCGCGCATACGCCATTGCCAGTTGCCGCTGGCTGTGCTGGGGAAATTCATGCGCGCCTCGCTGCCAAGGCTCAACACATCTTGCAGTGGCACGATGCACGTATCCGCCACTGACATGTGCGCGAGGCGCATCAAGTCCCACGCAAAATCCGCGCCAGCGGTGCCGAGATACGCGAGCGCAGCTTTGCGCTCGTACGGCTTCGCGTGGGCGAGCCAACCCATTGCGGTATCATTGTCGTGCGTGCCTGTATAGACGACGCACTGTGAGGTGTAATTGTGCGGCAGGAACGGGTCTGTGGCGTTGCTGCTAAATGCGAATTGCAAGACTCTCATGCCGGGAAAACCGCACGCATCACGCAACGCGCGCACGGCAGGCGTAATCACGCCAAGGTCTTCGGCGATGATGGGCAATTCACCTAGAGCCTTGTGAAGCGCATCAAATACTGTGCGTCCCGGTCCCTTCACCCAACGCCCCTTCTCTGCCGTCTGCGCGTTGGCGGGCACTTCCCAATACGCCTCGAAGCCGCGAAAATGATCAAGGCGGATGATGTCCACTGTATGCAGCGTTGCGCGCACACGGTCAATCCACCACGCATACCCTTGCTTCGCCAACACCTCCCAGCGATACAACGGGTTGCCCCATAGTTGCCCCGTTTGGCTGAAGTAATCGGGCGGCACACCCGCGACGACCGTCGGCTTGCCATGCTTGTCGAGCTGGAATAGCTCGGGGTGCGCCCACACATCCGCGCTGTCATACGCGACGAAGATGGGCACATCGCCGATGATTTTGATGCCGCGCTGATTGGCATACGCTTTGAGCGCGTGCCATTGACGGAAGAATTGCCATTGCGCGTATTTGATGACGAGCGCTTCGTCGCCGAGCTGCTTGTGCCATTCACGCAGCGCTTCAGGCTTACGCAGGGCGATATCGGATGGCCACGTATTCCATACCGCGCCATTGAAATGGTGTTTGAGCGCGGCGAAGAGCGCGTAATCATCGAGCCAACTGGCTTGTTCATCGCAGAAGCGATGGAACTCGTCACGACGCGCGGGTGATGAGCTCACTTTGAACCATAGCGCGGCTTGACGCAACAACGGCAGCTTCCACTGAATGACCCAGCCGTAATCCACACGCTCAGTAGGGAACGCAGGCACATCCGCCAAATCGCTCGCTTGCAAATCGCCATCTCCTACGAGCGCGTCGAGGCTGATGAGCAACGGGTTGCCCGCAAATGCGGAGAACGATTGATAGGGCGAATCGCCATAGCCCGTGGGCCCGAGCGGCATGACTTGCCACACGGTTTGTCCCGCACGCGCGAGCCAATCCACAAAATCGTAAGCGGCTTGGTCAAGCTCGCCGATGCCGTGCGGATTGGGCAGCGCGGTGGGATGGAGGAGAATGCCAGCAGAACGAGGGAAGCGCATAGGGTTATACCATTTGTTGGTGAATCGCTTTGGGCGTGAGCGGGTGTCTGAAATTTGACCGGTCGCGCTCAATGAGCCATTGCCACTCTTGCCTGTGCCGTTGTTAGCGCCCGACCCTGCTGTGTCGCTTGGTCTTGGCACAGCGGAATTGGGGCTTTGACATTCTGAATGTGCCAGCCACCGCATTTGTGAGCGGTGGGCGTGCCTGGCAGCTATGTCGGCGCGAAGGCGCGGACCCGAACCGCTTCGGCTTAGGACCAGACGCTGAACACGTGCGTGGCTGGTGGTTCATCCGCGAGCGATTGTTGCTGGATATCGCCGCGCTGAACAAAGTTGAATTGCTCTGCTGGGATTCGTGGGAAGGCTTGACTGAAGGACGCGCTGACGATGAGGCGATTTTGGATGAAATAGCTGTGTTATCGCTCAACCCAGATAGTTGTGAGTTGTTGGCGCGTTGCGCGACCGACCCACGCTGGCAAATACCTTCGGCTGTGCAATGTTTTCATCCAATCACGGGTGCGTTCGTCGTGGATGTGGCGTGAGCGAGCCAAGCCCTACATCACCCAATCACCTTCAATTCTTTCCCCACCTGCTCAAACGCCGCCAAGCCGCGCTCCAAATCATCTTGGCTGTGCGCCGCGCTAATCATCACGCGCAAACGCGCTTTGCCCTTCGGCACGGTTGGGTAGCCAATCGCCATCGCGAACACACCCTCGTCAAACAAGCGGCGCGAGAACTGCTGCGCAAGCGGCGCTTCGCCCAGTATGATAGGGGTAATCGGCGTCTCGCTCACGCCCGTGTCGAAGCCGATGCGCTTCATTTCGTTTTTGAAGAAGTGCGCGTTAGCCCACAAGCGCTCTACGAGCGCCGTTGACCCCGCCAGCATGTCCACCGCGGCCAGACACGCGGCGACATCCGCAGGCGTCGGCGCGGACGAAAACAAAAATGCGCGTCCCCGTTGTCGCAACCATTCGGTGATCTCCTTGCGTCCCGCCACATAGCCGCCCATCACACCAAACGCCTTGCTCATCGTGCCAAGCTCGATGTCCACGCGCCCTTGCATCCCAAAATGATCCACGATGCCGCGTCCACCATGCCCCACCACCCCTTCGCCATGCGCGTCGTCCACCATCAGCAACAAGTTGTGTGTTTCTGCGACCTCGACCAACTGTGGCAACGGCGCAAGGTCGCCATCCATGCTGAACACGCCATCGCTGATGATCATGCCGCGCCGCCGCTCTTTCGTCTCGGCGATGGCGCGACGCAAGTCATCGGCGTCGTTATGTTTGTAGCGCACGATGCGCGCGCCCGACAAGCGACAGCCGTCAATGATGCTGGCATGATTGAGCTCGTCGGAGAAGACGACATCCTCTTTGCCCAACAACGCGGCAATCGTCGCCAGGTTTGCGGTGTAGCCCGATTGAAACGTGATGGCGGACTCTGCGCCCTTGAACTCTGCGAGTCGTCGTTCTAGCGTCACGTGCAAATCGGTTGTGCCAGCAATTGTGCGTACCGCGCCCGGCCCCACACCCCATGCTTGCACGGCTTGAATGGCGTGTTGTTTGAGCGTCTCGTCGTTGGCGAGACCGAGATAGTTGTTCGAGCAAAAATTCAACACAGGCTTGCCGTCCACGACAATCGTCGCGCCCTGCGGCGACGAGATGGTGCGGATGGTGTTGTATAAGCCTTGTTCTTTCAGCGAGGCGCTTTCATCACGAAGCCATTGTAATTTATCGGACATAATTACCCTCCATTGGCTCAGGGCAATATAAGGCAGATTAGGGGAGATTCGGAGGAGCGTTGGTGGCGCCTCATATTTCCCAAGGTTCAAAGAAGTTAGAGCAAATCGGTGGGACCGTCGGCGGCGCCCCATGTTGCCCAAAGCGTTGATGACGATTCGATGTTATACGTTGGGGTAAGCTCTTTGATTGCGTAACTGCGTTGCCAATCTATTTCTGCTTTTCTGCTCTGCTAACCTCCACCAACCTGCGCCAACATTTTTGACAACGTTCTCAACCAAGAAAGCCACAACGCTCGCCTTTCGCCATGCAATCACATTTTTGAAGCCGGGCAATTTTTGAAACATTTGCGTGTGGCGTCCTCCATGTTCCGCTCATTTCCCTTTGGCTCATGGTCTCATCACCACTTTCCCACTCTCCCCACTCGCCATCGTCGCCACCGCTTGCGCGTATGCGTCGAGTCTGTATTGATGCGTGATGAGCGGCGAGAGGTCAACCGCCTGTGAGCGCAAGAGACCGCGCATTTGATACCACGTCTGCCACAGCTTGCGCCCGATGACGCCTTGCACGTTGATGCCTTTGAAGATGACGAGATTGGCGAGATCAAATTCAAAGGGCGCAGGCGGCACGCCAAGCAACGCAGCTGACCCGCCATATTTCACCAGCTCGAACCCTTGCCGAATCGCGGACGGTGCGCCGCTCATTTCGAGCAGCACGTCCACGCCTTCGCCGCGCGTCGCTTCGCGCATGACTTCGGTGACGTTTTCTTTCAGTGGATTGCACACCACATCCGCGCCCATGCGCTTTGCCAATTGCAAGCGATAGTCGCTGATGTCCGTCGCATAGACCGCGCGCGCGCCGATCGCTTTCGCCGTCGCAATCGTCATCAAGCCAACGGGACCGCAGCCTGTCACCAACACTTTCATCGCGCGCAAATCCACCGCAAACGCCGTATGCACGGCGTTGCCAAAGTTCTCTTGCAACACAGCGATCTCGACGGGCATCTCAGGCGGATTGACCCACACGTTCACCGCAGGCAGCGCGATGTAATCCGCCCAACACCCATCGCGATCAACGCCGATGATTTGCGTGTTGCGGCAAATATGACCGTTGCCGGTGCGGCACAAGTCGCACACACCGCAGACGATGTGGCTTTCGGCAGAAACAAAATCGCCGACGTTGATGTGGGTCACTTGCGAGCCGCGCTCTACCACGTCGCCGCACAGCTCATGCCCCACAATCAACGGCGGCTTGATCCGCCCTTGCGCCCACGGATCCCAATTGAAAATATGCACGTCCGTGCCGCAAATCGAAGTCGCTCGGATTTTGATCAACACGTCGAGCGGGCCGACGTCAGGGATGCGCGTCTCTTGCATCGTCAAGCCTCTGCTCTTTTCACATTTGAACACGGCACGCATGGTGGCCGTCATGGGACACCTCTCGTCAACGTGATACGTGAGGCGTGAAGCGTGATGCACAGTCGCCATCACGTTTGACGTTTCACGTAAGGTGATTATAACTCAAAAGGTAAAGCAAATTGCCAATTTGCTCTACATCTTGCCTTGTCGCTTCAAGTTAAGATAGGCAAGCACGCCGAATGGAATCGGCAGCCAATACGAGGTGAAGCGAAACAACAACGTCGCCGTCAGCGCCGCGACGCCATCCACGCCCAAGAATACCAGCGTCGTGCTGAGCATCGCTTCAAACGATCCGGCCTCGCCCGGGTTTGGCAACGCGAGCTGCGCGTAATAGGCGATGATGTACGCGCCGATGACCACACCTATTTCGATTGGCACCTGCAACGCTTGAAACACGCAGACGAGCGTCGTGATGTTTGCGGTGACGGCTAACGCTTGCCAGCACCAGGCGACGAGCAAGCCGCGCGGTTGGCGCATGGTCGTGTGAACGCTTTGTGAAAAGTCATGCAAAAATTTTTGCAATGCGCTGGGATTGTAGAGTGTGCGCTTCAAGATGCCACTGACGCCCCGATCCACGTGGCGCAACCACCACGCGGCGACGCGCTCCAGCCGTTGTGGGCGCAACCCCAAATACACTTGCCCGACGGCAACGGAACTCACTACGCCCAACCAACTCGTCGCCAATACGATTTGCCAGCCCGTCAACCGCTCTCGCGCTAACAGAAAACTTATGCCGAGCATATACGTGCAGAGCAACACAGCGCCGCTCACGACATTTTGTGTGATGAGCAAACCGAGCGTGCGCCCAAACGGAAAATGATACTTAGCGAAAAAGAGAAAGCGCACGGCGAAGCCGACTAAGCCACCTGAGGGAAGCAGGCGATTGACAGAGTGGGAACTGAGCATCATCTGCGCGCTCTCGCGGCGTGTCAGTGGTTGCCTCAGCATCAAGCTAATTTGTCGCGCGACCAAGCCAAAACAAAAGTAGCGCACGGCTTCGCAGAGGATAGCTAATGCCAACCATTCTATGCGCGCCGCTTGCGCGAGAGGCCACATTTGTTCTTTGTCCTTGCCGAGAAACTGCGGCAAGACGACGAAGATGGCAACCGCTGCGACTGCAAAATAAATAACGCCGCTCACGATTTGGCGGCGTCTGCGAGTCGGATCTAAAACAGTAACGGGTTGTTCAATAGCGCTCACGAAATATGCATCCTCATATAATCGTTGATGATGAGTAAGGGGTAATTGGCGAATCGTCCATCGCCAATTACGAATTACTCAACTCCACAAACACTTCGCCATAGTCCACCGCGCCCCACAAACTCGGCGCGAGTCGGCGCAGCTCGTAGCGCTCGCCGTTGCCCAAGCCATCCCATAAAAAACGCAATGTCGCTTGCTCGCGCGTCTCGTCGTATTGGATGGCTTGCGCAGCGGGACACAAATCCTCTTGCCACCAATCGGTCAGGCGCTCTTGCGCGCGATAGCTCGCTTCAACTTGAGCGTAGGCGGCGCGCGAGACAAATTTCACGGGCAGCGGATAACCGTGCGTGATGATGGGCTCGTCTTCATCGGCGACGACGACGAGCGTGCGTTCGGTATCGTAGCGTGGCACGGTAGCCAGTCGCAACGCTGCAAGGCGAATCGCGCGTCCATCGGGCGCGCCATGCTCGACGCCATAGAAGGCGCGCAGAAAATCGTGCGAGTCGTCGCGCTGCGCAAAAGCGATAGCCAGCCGCTTCAACAATTGTCTCCACGCAGGAATTTCTGTCAAGGCTTTTGCCCCATCCCATTCCTCATACAACAGTTGCTGTGCGCCAGCGACGCCCAGACGCCCAATGATATCAGCGGGCCTGATGCCATGCGCTTGACGACGAATTTTGGCGATGAATTCGTCCTCGCTCAACTTCGCAAATTCTTTTTGCCGTTTATCCTGTTCACGTTTTTGCAAGAATGATTTGAATATAGTCATTCGGTCGCTTGTTACTTGTTGTTTGCCACTTGTCAGCCGTCAGCCGTCAGCCGTCACTCATGACTTGCCACTTGCCACATGCTACTTGCTACTCGTCGTTGTGCTTGCGGCGCATGGGCAACGATGCTATTATCGTGACATGGAAAATCGCGCATACACCTTCGCATTTTTAGGCGTCTTAATTATCATCTGTTTAGGCGCATACACTGCCGTCTCTGCGCTCATCGAAAGCAGCGACAGTCCGATTTTTCAACTGGGCGATCAAACACCCACGCGCACCTCGACGCCGCGCCCGCTCACGACAGTCACACGCACACCAACGCCGACGGAGACGCCCTTCGTGCCTATTGTGCCAACGCTCGTTTCGCCCACGGCGACGCGTACCCCACTACCGCCGACCCACACGCCGACACTGCCGCCATTTCCAACGCCACGTTTGTTGCCGACGCGCACCTCCACACCAACCCCTGAAGGGGTCGAGCTGACACCCACCGTCACGGCGACCTTGTTGCCCGGGGCGCCTACCTCAACCCCTGCGCCGACACAAGCTGCTCCAACCCCCACGCCTCGTCCACCAACCGCCACCCAGACACCGCTACCAGGCTCGTTTCCTTATCGTGTTGAAAGTGGACCGGTCGTGGACCGTTCACGCAATTGCACGGGCCAATTCTACATTTACGGTTTTGTGCGTGACAATCAAGGACAAGTCCTATCGAATGTACGCATTCGTTTTACAGATCGTACGGGACGCCAGCCGCCCATCGCAGTCAGTGAGCCCAAAGGCTACGAATTGACTGTTGGGGTCGCAGATAATGAATGGTTTGTCACGCTAATCGGCAACGACGATCGCGCCATCAGTCCAACAGTCTCTGTTATCACCAGAGGGTTACAAGATGGGCAATGTTGGTATCGGCTTGATTGGCGCAGAAATTAGTCACTTGGTCATTTGGTCATTTGGTCTTTAGGTATCTGACCATGTGACCATCCGACTAAGCGACTAAGGCGCTTTGATGTGCTTGGGCATCACTTTCATCCGATTGTACGCGGGACGGGGTGTGCCGTCGGGATTGGTGATTGCCCACCAATACTCCTCGTTGTTGGATGTCCATTGCGGGTCGCTGATGTAAATTAAACTCATCACGCCGATCCAGGGTGTCCAATGGTCATAAGCATATTTATAGGCGCGCGCCAGATAATCCGCTTTCTGCTCCTCGCTAACGGCAAACCACTTGTAATCGGCATGGACTTGGTCGCTTGTCCAACCAAACTCCAAAATCACCACTTGCTTTTTGGCATCCCCATTTTTAACCATGATGTTCCGCAAATCCTCGACGTGGCGGAAACAGTAGATACGACGTAATTCTTCTGGCACACCGGCGGCGAAATCGCCGGGGTTCGCTAGGTTCGGGTCGCGCGCGACAGCGCTCGGATCCGCTTCGGGCGGCGCGCGGAAGCCAGCGCCATGCGCGCCGAGTAGGTCAAAGTATTTGCTTGCGCCCGCATTGTACATCTCCTGCAAATAATACATATCGGGTCTGGCCACATGGTCGTTGCGCGTGGTCGGCGACAAGCCCGCGCTCACGATCCAAGCCGTCGGATCAATCGCTTTGATCGTTTCGTATGCGCCTTTGAGCAACCGCGTGTATTCGGCGGCATTGGGCGCTTGATCGCACCATTCGCGCGCGAGATTGGGCTCGTTCCAAATTTCGTAGGCGCGAATGCGCCCCTTGTAGCGCGTTGCCATCGCCGCCAAGAAATTGAAATAGTCTTGATAGTTTGCGGGCGGACCTTGATGGGAACACCCACTGCGCGCCCAAGGCGGCTGGAAGTCCACTCGCACCAACAAGTCCATCCCCGCTTCGTTCATGCTGAGGACGATGCGATCTGCGCGCGACCAATCAAGTTTCCCTTTCACAGGCTCAATGTCACGCCACGCCAAGTTTTGTTTGATCCACGTGAAACCTGCTGCTTTGACAAGCTCAATGTCACGCTCACGCGTGTCTTGTCGCCACCACAAAAACGCTTGCATTCCGTATTCGGGCGAACCCATCGGCAGCATAATGGGCGAAGGCGCATCGGGCACTTTGCGGGGCCAGCTATATGTGGGTTGTGCCACGACGACGGCGCGTGTGGGCGTCGGCGTCAGGGGGCGCGGCGTGGCTGTGGGGGGGGCTGCTGCGCGAGTCGGCGTCGCTTGCGATGCGCGAGTCGGCGTTGCTTGCGATGCGCGGGTGGGTGTGGTTTGTGATGTGGCTTGAGCGACGACAGTGGTTTGCGTCGTCGTCGTGGTGCGTGTGATAGTGATGGTCACAGCGGCAGTTAAAGCGTGCGTCGGCGTAATGGACGCTGTGGGTGTTTCGGTTGCGCTAGCTGCTGTGACCGCGAGCGAAGAGGGCGCAGGAGGCTGCGTCAGCAAAAGCACGCCTGCTGTCGCGCCCGCACAGACGCAAACCGCAAAAGATAGAAACGCGCTGAACAGGGCGATGAATGTTTTGGGATGGAGACGTTCTAGGTCACGCAGGGAGAAATTCATACTGTTCCTTGTAGAGAGGAGTCGCTAGTCGCGCGAGCGGCAAGTCGCGGGGAACGAGCGACTTGCCGCGGGGGAGACGTGCTCCACACGTGACGCGCTTCGGATGTGACGCGCTGCGCGTGTGGCGAGTGGCGGGCGAGCGGTCACCCCTCACCCGCGACCTATCGCTTCATTTAGGCATCGCGCGCAGCGCCTCGTAAGCGGGTGTGCCACCGCCGCGGGTGAGGATACTGAAATTGGCGAGCTCGCTGTCGGGTTGCGTGACGCCATAATCCAGATTCCACAAGAACATCACGCCAACCCAACCCCATGCCTTGCCCATCTGATACGCTTTCACGGTGTATTGCGCCTGGATGTCCAATGAGTTGCGTTGCGCGAACACGAAGCGCGCGTCGCCTGTGAAGCGCCACACGGGCCAGCCGAATTCGGTGGGCCAAATTTTCTTGTTGCCGTCGCCATGCACGACCATGATACGGCGATATTCTTCCATCGTATTGCGGAAGAAGAAGCTGCGGTGATCGTCGTAGCCATGCACGCGCCCGCCCGCCCAGAAGATTTCGGGCGAATTGGCAAACCCGCTCGGATGCGCGCCAATCGCATCTGAGCAATTCTTCAGCCCATGCACATACATATCGTTGAGGTAGCCGGCATCATCCACCGCAGCGGGCGGCACTTGGCCGGCTGGGGTCAGTGCGCCGCTCACGACAATCATGCTGGGATCTTGCGCTTTGATGGCCGCGTAGCCCTTGCAAAGGATCTCCATGTAGCGCTTGGGGTCGAACGGTTCGCCGCCCCATTCGTTGTCAATATTCTGTTCGTTCCAAACCTCGATGGCTTGCACCTTCCCCTTATAACGTGCGGCCACTTGCCCCAAGAAACTGGCAAACGTATTGGGGTCGGCAGGCGGGCCCTCGAAACCAAATTTTGTGTTGCTCGGACGCGCCCAGTTTGGGGACTTGACGATGCTCAATAAAATTTTCACGCCATTAGCTGCGTATAGGTCAATACGTTGATCCCAGCTGCCCCAATCGTATTTACCCTGCGTGCCTTCCACGTATTTCCAGGGCATCTGCCACTTCACCCAACCAAAGCCCATGTTTTTGATGTTGCCCAACCCCGCCGAGGCGTTTTGCGGGTCGCCTTGAATGCCATAGCCAAAGTTCGGATTCGGCGCCGTGTTCGGCACGACGGGGCCCTGTGCGGGGCGCGGCGTCGCCGTGGGGCGTGGTGAGGGGGGCGTGGTCGGCGCGGGTGTCGGCGTGGGGGGCGGCGTCGGCGTGGGGGGCTCTGGCGTCGGCGTTGGAATGGCGACGTTGATGGCTACGGCATCACCCGCGCTGCTCGGCTTGCCATTCGACGACAACGAAGCGCCGATGGTGTATTTGTCAGCGACGGGCGCAGCCGTCCAAATGAATTGGGGTTGATTGAGCGGGCGACGTTCTAACTGAATTTGTTGACCCTTTCCATCCACGACGGTCCAGACCAGCTCATATTGGGGAATAGGTGTCTGTGCGGTTACGCGGACGGAGGTGCGATAGGTGGTGATGGCGTTCCAAATGGTCGCGTCAATGTTGTTACTCAATAGCCCGCGAAAATACACGCCCTTCAAGTGATAGCGACTTGCCAGGTCCATCTTGAATTTCAAACTCTCTGCCGTCTCGATATAGACCTGATGTGCCTTCCCCTCCTTATCTTGATAGTTGAGATAGAGCGCCTTCGTCACGTTGTCTTGCTTGAAGCCACTGAAGCCAGGCGCGGTGCTGACGTTGAACGTAACGCCTTGCCATGGGATCGCATACGTTTCAACCAAGCCCTCGTATTGTACCTTGCCGATGAGCGACTTGAGGATGTCGTCGTAAGGGCGCGTAACGACTTGCCCACTCACACGGTCTTGCACATTCGTATCCAGCGCGATTTGCAACTTGTAACGACTCACACGCGACACCGCCCAAGCCAGCAACTTGTCCATGGGCCCATCGGTTTGATACGCATTCGGCGTTGTCATGCTGGGAATCTTCACGCCGTCTGCCAGCTGTCCAATCAACACCCAGTCGTACGCCCCCGTGTCCCAGTCGTCTTCAGAAACTGGTGTTGGTTGTGGCACGCTGATCGTGAGCAGCTTGCCCCGCGCATGAAGTTCCGCCGACAACTCTTGGACGAATTGCGAGAAATAGGAGCGTAATTCGGGCTTCAACCCCAGGTATTGGATGTCTATGCCGGGCAACAGGTTCTGCACGACATAATCGCTGATAGCGCCGACGTGCGTGCGTCGCGCGCGATCATTGACCATCATGTTTGCGACGAAATCCGTGCGCGCCACGCCGCCTTCCAAGTTGCTCAAGGTTGGCACGATGTAGTAGTTCTGTGAAAACGGCACGGCGATGACCTGCCCACCAATCGTGCCATCTTGCCGCACGAGTAAGCCCAACGGGTTCACCTCGACCAACGCTTCGCTGCCCGCCTTCGGAATTTCGACGAGCGAGGCCATTTCTGCCGAGACGGTGGGCGGCACGGCTTTCGTCTGCGCGATGACCAATGCCTTCGGCAGTTTTTTCAGCGTCGTCTCAGCCATATCGTTGTCATAATAGAATTTGCCGGGGATGAAATCCCATTTCACGCCATCCCAAGTGTAGAAATCAAGCGTGATGTAAGGTTCAGAATCGAGGGGAATCGGCACGATAAAGTTGCTCTCGGCGGGGGAGTTGCCTTTGAGCGTCATGAGGAACACATCACCCTTCAGTTCAAGGTTGGGCGGGAAGCGATTGAGCGCTTCTTTGAGGTCGCTGCTGGCTTTGCCGTCGAGGAAGGTTTGTGCGGGCACACTCTCGAATTTGAGCTTGACTGTGCCAGCCACACCCTCCATGCTTTCGGGCGGCACGACGAGGAACGCATCGTTCTTCAGCTTGAGTTCGATGCCACTCTTGCCGATGGTGCGATAGCCTGCATCCAAGATGCGGTCGGGCAACGACAATGGCGGCAAAACCAGCGCAAGCGCCACCAGCAACGGAATAATAAATAGGTTAATGCCGCAGCCAATAGCTTTGCTATCAGCCACGCGCGTCACAAGGGAAACATTTCGTTTGGGAGATTCCTGCAACATACCAATTGTATCCTTCAGTTAGTCGCTAGTCGTTAGTCGTTAGTCGCTAGTCGCTAGTCGCTAATTGGGGTCTTCCGACTTTGATGTAGAAAATCCTCTTGATGCTCGCGCGGGATTTGTAATCCCGCGCCAAACGGCGGATTGCAAATCCGCCGCGAGCGTTCTACACCAAAGTCAGTAGAACCGCTAATTGTTAATCGTTAGTCGTTAGTCGCTGGTCGTTAGTCATCAGTCGCTAGTAACTAGCGACTAGCGCCTGGCGACTAATGTGGGAAAGTATAGAAGGGGCAAAATGCTTTGTCAAAAGCGATGGGGTGTAGGGAAAGACAGGTTATAAGGGGCGCTTCTCAACTCTAACGAGTAACGAGTAAAAAGTATCGGCATGGCTTGCCTTACTTTTTACGGGACACCACCCAAGCGCAAGCGGGTAGCAGTCCCAGCCGCAGTAAAAAGTATCGGCATGGCTCGCCTTACTTTTTACTCCTTACTTTTTAGAGTCCACTTCTCATAAATATCTGCAATCACGTCGTCAATCGGCGCGCGATGCGTTTCGACGTCCACAATCGTCGTTTGCGCCGCCGCTTGCGCGAGCAACGCGGCGATGTTCACGCGCGACGCATCGAAGACGTATTCATGGCGTTGACCTTCGCTCTTTATCAATTGCGCGTCGGCAAAATGCGGGGTTGCTGTGCTGCCATTCGCCGTTTCGATGACCAGGTGACGGCGGTCCGCGAACTCGCGGCGCAAGTTCGCGAAGTCGCCATCGTAGGCGATGCGCCCATGATCAATTATCACGATGCGCGCGGCGAGCTGTTCAAGGTCGGACATGTCATGGCTCGTGACCATCACCGTGACGCGCTTCTCGCGGTTGAGGTCTTTGATGAATTGCAAGATGTTACGCTTGGCAAGCACATCGAGGCCGATGGTCGGTTCGTCGAGAAACAAAATCTCGGGCTCGTGAAGCAGCGCAAGCCCGAGATCGGCGCGCATCCGTTGACCCAAGCTCAACTCACGCGTGAGCGCGTTGAAGAACTCGTCAAGACCCAGCAACTCTTTCACGATGCCGACCATGCGTGTATAACGCTCTGTGGGGATGCGCCACACGACGCGCTTCCACTCGAAGCTCGCCGACACAGGATGGTCGTGCCATAGTTCGGTGCGCTGACCGAACACAACGCCGATGTGGTTGACGTAGCGCACACGCTCGCGCACGGGCTCCATGCCCAGCACGCGCACTGTGCCCGCGTCGGGCGCGAGCAACGACGAGAGAATCTTCACCGTCGTGCTTTTGCCCGCACCGTTCGGACCCGCATACGCGACGATTTCGCCGCGGCGAATTTGCAAGCTGATACCCTGTAGCGCGTGGACTTCACGGAGCTGCGGACGCACCAGCTGTCGGAAAACATCGGATAATTTTTCCGAGCGCTGCCGTTGGCGATACGTTTTGTAAATGTTGGTCATCACCACCACATGGTCAGGGTGAATCATCGTTTAATTTCCAACTGCTAACTGCTAATTTCCACTTTTCAACTGCGATGCCCCATCGCCCGATAGCGTTGTGAACCGACTCGGCGATAGTGTGTCATGCCACGCTGGAACGTGACGATGGCGAGCGCGCCCAGCGCCAACGCGGCGACGGGGGTGACGAAACTTGCGAACAGCGTTGCGTCAATGCCCAACAAAGCGCGACTGGGGTACCATGCGACGAAACCGACAGGTGCGACAGTCAACAAACTGCTCAGGGCAAATCCACTCAACCCGTCGAGTGGAAACAGTTTCAGTTGTCCGAGCATGTGCAGGGAAGGCGTGTTGATTTCTTCGGCGGCGCGCGGCGCCCAGAACGCAAGGCTGCCCCAAAAATAGGCGAAGGACAGCACGACGACAGCCGACGCAACAAGATTGACGATGAGCAGCACAACCCACATCGGTGAGATGTTCAAGGTTAGATGACTCAGCGCCCAGAGCAACAATCCCAGACCACTCACGAAGATACCCGACGCGCCGAATGGGTTGAAGCCATCGGTCAACAATGCCATCCAAATGGGCTGTGGTTGAATCAGGGTGTGGTCGAATTGTCCGCGCCCCAAGCGACGACCAATGTGCAAGACATTGTAGCCGAAGCCGATGTAGAGCAGACCGTCAACCATCGCGCCATAGCCCAGCATGAAGACAACCTGCCCCTTCGTCCACGCGCCAATGCCCTCGAAGTTTTCTGCGAGCAACACCATGCCCAGCAACGCCGCTAAGGTGATGATGGTGTCACCGACGTAATACATGAAGAAGAAGCGAAAGCTGCGCGTCACCCACAACCAATCGAGCCACGCATACATCCGCCAGAGTTTGAGTAATTGTAGAACTGTCTGCATGGGCAGGTATCCGGGAACAGTTATCAGTGAACAGTGGAACTGCATACTGCTCACTGGTCACTGGTCACTGGTCACTGGTTCACTGGTTCACTACCCTCCATACAACGCCAAGCGTTCCCGATTGAGGCGCCACAACCCTAGGGCGAGGGGCCAAAGCGCGATAGCCCAGGCAAGTTGCACGACGATGAGAAACGCAGACTCGCCTGTTCCCGTGTAGATGCGTAAGGGCGCGGATGCTAGCGATGCGAATGGCAACCATTGCAGCACATCGCCGATGGGATATGGCAGAAACGCCAACGGAATAACCGCCCCTGAGAGTAGGGAGGTGAACGCAATACGAACTTGAGCGACAAGATAGGCGCTGCCTTCCAGCAGCGAGAACGCCGCCGCAAAACAAAAATCCAATGCGACGCCAATCGCTATCGTCAACACGAGGCTTGGCGCAAACCACAACGCGGCGGTCAGACTTGCAGGCGCTGGATTCACGCCGAGCCATGACGCTGCGAGCAGCAACGGCAACGAGCAGAACGCAAGTCCGAACAACCAGCGCCCAACCATCAGCGATACGAATTGCGCGACAAGGCTCATGGGCTGCAAGAAGCGTGTCGCGATGCCGCCGTCGTGCATCGCCCATTCGATGTCCGCGCGCGGCGTCAATTGCTCTGCGAAAATTTCGGCGATGAGGGTATAAGTCAAGACGGCTTCGAGTGTCAACGCCGTGTCGCTCTTGCCTGCAAGAATTGTGCGCCACAAGGCAAGCAACACGACCACGCGCGCCAAGCGAAACAAGTAGCCGATGATAAAATACGCGCTCTCGCCCGTCAACGACATAGATTCCATCACCGCTGTTTTCCAACAAGAACGTAATAAACTCATGGCAAGCCGCCGTTATTTTGTTGCGCCTCAAACTCCTCTTTCGTAATGCCCATCAGAATGGCATCGTGATGCGCCAGCAGCGCTATCCTGCTGCTCTTCGAAGTTGGCAAGTTAGCCACTGACCTTACACGTAACAGCCGTGAGGACGACGAATCGTTCACGGCTGTTGCATATCACATATCGCGTATCGCGCATCCCGATTAGCCAGCCACAATATGTCATCCGCTATCTGCTATTCATCAAGCGCTCTCATCAAATCCTCCACCACTTCGGGAGGCACATAGACCGAACCGAGCTGCACGTCGGGCTTGACTGCGCCATGAAAGTCGCTGCCGCCCGTCACAATCAAATGATATTGTTCGGCCAACTTTTTCAAGTGGACGATGGCGCTCGTCGGATAGTTGAAGTAATGCGCTTCGATGCCGCCCAAGCCTGCTGGCTTGAGCTCTGGTACCAGTCGTTCTGGTTGAACTGACCTATGCAGTGCGCCGTACTGGTCATAATAATATGGATGCGCCAACACCGGCACGCCGCCGCTCGCGCGAATCGCACGCACAGCTTCGCTCGGCGCGAGCTTGTAGCGTTCGAAGTAGGCGGGACCGTTGCGTCCGATGAAACGATCAAAGGCTTCGCCAATCGTGGCGACGTGACCCGCTTCCAGCAACGCGCGCGCGATGTGCGGACGCCCCAACGCGCCGCCCCTTGCCAATTGCTCGACGCGCTCAAACGCAATGGGCGCGCCGACGGCCGCCAGCTTCTCGACCATGCCCAAAGCGCGCTTGCGTCGCTCCTCGCGCAGCATCCGCAGCAACTCTTGAATCGCGCCGCTCGGTATCTGTTTGAAATAGCCCAGGATGTGGACTTCGCCATCTGCAACATCACAATTCACTTCGATACCCGGAATGATACGCATGGCATGACCACGATTCGCGGCAAGCGCGGGCGCAATGCCTTCGGTCGAATCGTGGTCGGCGATGCCCAACACGGTCAGCTGCCTTTGCAGCGCGGCCGCGACGAGCTCAGGGGGCGTGAGTGTGCCATCGGAGGCAGTGGTGTGTGTGTGCAAATCAATACGATTCATGGCATGTTCCTGATTCGAAATGAAGTGGGGGCGATTCTAACATGGCATTGCCTCAGACCCCAAAGGTTTCTAATTAGGGGTCTGTTGGGCGGTTGCCTCTCTCCATGCCCAGTGTTATAATCTTGAATTGGTTTGCAAGGCTAATTATCTTAAAGGAAGGAAATGGTATGTCGCGTAATCGCATCATCACCGTCACCATCGGCATTATGATGGGCTTGTTTCTCGCTTCGATTGAGGCGACCGTGATCGGCACCGCGATGCCGACCATTGTTTCTGAGCTCAAAGGGTTGGAAATTTATTCGTGGGTCTTTTCGATTTACATGCTCACGCAAACGTGCTTGACGCCCGTGTATGGCAAGCTCTCCGACATCTATGGGCGCAGACCGATTTACCTGATTGCCGTCGCGTTGTTTTTGGTGGGTTCGATCTTGAGCGGCATGGCGAACTCAATGGTGGAGCTGGTCATCTATCGCGGTGTGCAAGGCATTGGCGCGGGTGGACTCTTGCCGTTGGCATTCACGATCATTGGCGACATCTTCACGCTGCAACAGCGCGCGAAGATGCAAGGCTTGTTCAGCGGTGTGTGGGGCGTGTCGAGTTTGCTGGGCCCCCTCGTCGGCGGTTTCATCGTCGAAAACTCATCGTGGCGTTGGGTCTTCTATATCAACTTGCCCTTTGGTTTGCTCGCTGCTGCGTTGATTTGGTTTGGCTTGCAAGAGGACAAAGCCCACCGCGCGCATCCGACAATTGATTTCTCGGGCGTGTTCCTGTTGGTCAGCGGCGTCGTCTCATTTTTATTGATGTTGTTGCAGGGGCCGAAATCGGCAGCGCTTTCGCCGTTGACGCATGGCTGGACCTCGCCGCTCGTGATTGGTTTGGGCGTCGCCTCAGTGGCGCTGCTCGTCCTGTTCATCTGGAACGAGACGCGTGTGCGTGAGCCCATCATCCCACCATCCCTATTTCAGCAACGCCTGTTCTCGATTGGCTCGGCGCATGGCTTCTTGTCGGGCATGGCGATGTTTGGCTCAATCTCCTTCATTCCCTTGTTCGCGCAAGGTGTGTTAGGGGCGAATGCGACGGTG
Organism: uncultured Anaerolineae bacterium; assembly: GCA_964509505.1. Classification (GTDB taxonomy): domain Bacteria; phylum Chloroflexota; class Anaerolineae; order JACRMK01; family JACRMK01; genus CAZDYP01. The sequence continues at coordinate 23,273 of CAZDYP010000010.1, forward strand.
GCGGGCGCGACCCTCACACCTTCGATGTTGGGGTGGACATTGTCTTCGATCATCGGCGGACGCTTGCTGTTGACCTTTGGCTATCGCAAGATTGTCATCACGTCGGTTGCCATCATGTGCGTTGGAGCGTTTCTGATGAGCCAAATTGGCGTCCATACGACGACGTGGCAGCTGCTCGTCGCCAGCACCTTGCTGGGCGTAGGCATGGGCGGCGGCGTGAGCGCGTTCTTGATTTCGATTCAGACGAACGTCGCGCGGCAGCAACTCGGCGCGGCGACCTCGACGTTGCAGTTCACGCGCAGCATCGGCGGCACCGTTGGCGTCAGCATCTTCGGCACAGTGATGAGCGCGAAGCTAATGCAGGGCTTGGCGCAAAATCCAGCGCTGGCTAATTTCGATCCGAGCTCGTTGTTGGACCGCCTACATCCTGTTTCACCTGATGTGTTGGCGCAAGTGCGCGGTTCGTTGGCGGAGGGTATTGCGGCTGTATTCGTCTTAGCGTTTATCGTCGTGCTTACGAGTTTGGTGCTTGTCTGGTTCACTCCCAAACCAGAACCACAGCCTGCGCCCGTGAAGCGCGAGGCGCAACCTGAGCCAGTGGGTGAGGCGTGAAGGGTGAA
>CAZDYP010000010.1:23992-27738 GCA_964509505.1 uncultured Anaerolineae bacterium
GCGTGAAGGGTGAAAGTGAAGGAAAGGATGAACCCGTTTACAGTGAGTAAACGGGTTTTGTGTTTGTTAGTATCTGACGCCGAGTTCGCGCAAGCGATTGATTAGATCGCCCAATGTATCTGCGCCGCGCACGCGCACACGGGGCCAGAGATACGGCGCGACCGCGTATTGTTTCGCGCCGGGTTGCGTCGTCGTCGCAGACAGATAGCCGCTCTCTTGGAGAATTTGCATGGTGAGTGCGTTGTGCGCGCCGCCTGGATAGCAAAAGAACAACACAGGCTTGCCCGTCATACGTTCGAGCGCGCGTTTCGATTCGACCAACTCTTTGCGAATGAAATCGGCAGAATGGTTCGGCAGCGCTGGGTGCGTGATACTATGCGATTGAATATCCATGCCCGCTTTTGACAGGGCGACGACCTGCTCCCACGTCATGTAACCCGGCCGTTCCAACAAACCCGTCGGAATGTAGAACGTGCCGGTGTAATGATATTTTTGCAATAACGGAAACGCGTTGAGATAGTTGTCGTCGTAGCCGTCGTCAAATGTCAGCACAAGCGGTTTCGCTGGCAATGGTTTATTTTGGGTGACGGCATCATACACATCTTGCAACAAAACTGAGTGATACCCTTGACTTGCAAAATAGGCGAGCTGTTCCTCGAACCGTTCGGGCCATACGGATAGATCGCGGCGAATGGCGTCGGCGTTCTCAGGCGGGATGGCGATGTGGTGATACATCAAAATTGGCGCGCGCACGTAGTGACCTACTGGCGTGGCTGTGGCAGGGGGGCGCGGCGGGCGTGTGGGGGTCAGCGTATTTTCTGGCGTCGGTGTGGACGTGGAAGACGCGACGCTGGGTGTGGGAGTAAAGGTTGCCGTGGAAGTTGGTGTGAGCGTCGGTGTCGGCGTTGGCGTTGGCGTGAGCGTTGCGACGCTAACGGCGGGCGCAGGCAGCGGCGGGGGCGTCGTATCTGCGGAGGTAACGAGCATAGGCGCGCACCCCATCGAAAGCAAGCCAATGAGATAAAAAATTTTTTTGAACACGACGAGCTCTGCCTAAAAAAACAGGGCTATCAGATTCCTGCTGATAGCCCTGTGTGTGGCTAGACTTGTGCTGGCTGTTCGAGTCACGTGAGGACAGTATGGCGGCGAAACCTTCGCACGCTGAGTCGCGCGTGTCTAGCGCGCAGGAATGACCAAGCGTTGTCCTGCTTGCAATCTCGTCGGATTGACGATGCCATTGGCGCGGGCAATGCTTTGCCACGAGACGCCATAGCGCAAGCCGATGCGATACAGATTCTCACCTGCTTGGACGATATGCGCACGCTGTCCACTTGACGGAGGCGGCGCGGTGGTCGGTTGCGCGACGGGAGGTTGAGTCGGTTGCGCTTCAGGCAGTTTCGGCACGATGAGCGTCTCGCCTACATTCAGAGCATTGCCCATCGTCGGGTTCAACTGCTTCAAGACATCAAGCGTCGTTTTGAATTGCGCGGCGACTGAAGCGGGCGTGTCGCCTGCCTTCACCACATAAGGCTGTGTTTGACCGGTGGGTGCGGCAGGTGTGGGTTGTGCGGGAACGGGAGTGGGTTGTATCGCGGGCGGTTGGGGCGTCGCTGCGCCCGGCGGACGCGTGGCCGTGGCGGCGACAGGGGGTTGTGTCTGCGCGGGGGCAGGTGTGATATTGGCGGGAACCGTTGTCGGCGCAGTCGTCGGGGGGGGGATCGCTTCAGAAGGCGGCGCTGGCGCCTCGCGCTCACAGCCTGTCAATACGAGAATGGCGCTGATGATCAAAATCCAGAGCAACCACGAAATGCGTTTCATGCTAAATCCTCCTGTGCGGATGGCAGAGTCAATTTCATCGCAACGCTGCGCGAGTTGCGGCGATAATAACATAGGCATTGGGATTCGTCAACCATTTTTGATATAGCGAGTCAGGCGTCAGATTTTTGCGAGAAGCCCGATATCTTTTGATCACTTTTGATGCGACGCAATGCTTGTGGAATGCGCGGCAACAAGTCGCCCGCCAATGCGCCCACATCGCCCAGCTCGTCGCGCACGAGCTCGCCGCACAGCCCATGTATGTAACCACCCGCAATCGCAGCAGCGCGTGATGCTACACCCTGCGCCAGCAGCCCGACGATGATACCTGCCAACACATCGCCACTACCGGCAGTCGCGAGGGCGGGGTTCGCAAAGGGCAACAACGTGACCTGTCCATTCGGTTCGGCAATGCACGTGAACGCGCCCTTGAGCAAAACGATTTGTTTCCATTGCATCGCAAACGTGCGCGCCACGGCTTCGCGGTTCGCCAAGATGTCTGTGCTGCTCAACTGTGTGAGTCGCGCAAATTCGCCGATGTGCGGCGTCAACACACTGTTCACAGGCACGTGGTCCGTCCAATCTGACCATGCGCTCAAGGCGTTCAGCCCATCCGCATCTATGACGAGCGAGGGTAAGGGGGTTTGTGCGCTGAATAGACGCTCGATGAATTGTTGTGTCGTCGCTGCGCGTCCTAAGCCAGGTCCCACTAGCAACGCATCGTATTCGGCGATGCGCTGCGCAATTTGCTCGCTTGCCTCTGCTGCAATCGCGCCCGCCTCCGCTTTCAACAGCAAGTACGTCGGTTCATGCAGGGTCGTCGCCACGATGTGCTGCGCCTCAGGCGTCGTCGCAAGCGTGGCGATGCCCACACCTACACGCGCGGCCGCCGCCGCGCATAAATAGGGAGCGCCGGTGTATGACGCTGCGCCCGACACAATCAGCGCTTTGCCAAAGGTGCCTTTGTGTCCAACGCGGGGTCGTGCGGGCAACCAGGCGCGCACCAACTCCGCTGTGGCGAGATGGAGCGACACCTCATTCGCCAAGGTGGACGAAATGCCGATGTCGGCGACGATGAGCTCGCCCAACATATCCGCCGCGGGAAATTTGAAGAAACCCACCTTTGGATACGCAAACGTCACCGTCACGTCGGCGCGTACGGTGGCCGCGTCGGTTGCGCCTGTGTCGGCGTTGACGCCGCTGGGCAAGTCAACGGCGATGACGATTTTGGGCACTTGGTACTTGGTACTTGGTACTTGGAGATTAGGCGTGAGTGATTGAAGTTTAGGAGAAGAAGAAACAAAGCTTGCTCGCCGCAGTTGGGACGCTTGCGCGGGGGAGGGAATTGGGGATTTTTCAACGGCTACTTTGACGGTGAGCAAAATACCCTGCAACACCCCAGTGATAGGACGATTTGCGCCTGTGCCAAGCAAGGCGTCAACGATGATGTCGCTTTTGTCGAGTAACGCGCGCAGTGTAGAAAAATCGGCGTCATTGTCGGCGTGGGTGGCGGGGATGCGTCGCTCTTGCGTGAGCGCGAAGTTTGCGTCGTTGTCCGTTTTGCGATTCCACAAATAGAGTGCAACTTGCAACCCCTCATCATGCAAGTAACGAGCGGCAACGAGCCCATCGCCGCCGTTGTTGCCCGGGCCAACCAAGACGAGAATGTGAATCGGCTCAACCCGCGCAGTCGTCTGCAGCGCCTCCCTTTTTTGCGCGACGACTGCGGCGACGGCGCGCCCCGCCGTTTCCATCATCTGCGTGTACGAGAGCCCGCTCGCGTCGGCTTGTTGTTCGAGACGGCGCATTTGTTCAACCGTGACGATTTTCATGGCGACATCATACAATGAAACACGCAAGACCTTCAAGCAGATTGACAACTCTCATAACTGATGCTACCTTGTCGCATCAGTTGAGCGTAGTGCGTTGCG
>CAZDYP010000010.1:27838-30528 GCA_964509505.1 uncultured Anaerolineae bacterium
CAAAAATTGAAAGAGGCGCAACGCGAGACGCATTTGCAAGAAGCGGTCGTCACGGGCTATGCGGAAATCGAAGCGCAACCCTGCGTGTTGTGCGTGTTGGACTTTCGCTTCATGGGCGGCACGATGGGCTCGACCGTTGGCGAAAAAATCGCGTTGGCATTCGAGCGCGCGGCGGATGACCAATTGCCCATCGTCGTCGTCACTTCATCGGGCGGCGCGCGCATTCAAGAAGGCATGTTTGCGCTGATGCAGATGGCGAAGACTTCGGCGGCGGCGCAACGCTTACAGCAAAAAGACTTGCCCTACATTACGATTCTCACGCACCCGACGACGGGCGGCGTCTATGCGTCGTTTGCGAACCTTGCGGACATCATCCTCGCCGAACCCCGCGCGCTCATCGGCTTCGCCGGTCCGCGCGTGGTCGAAGCGTTGACGCGCCAAAAACTACCGCCCGATTCGCATCGCGCCGAGTTTTTGTTTGAGCATGGCATGGTAGATGCGATTGTGTCGCGCGCGCAACAACGCGCGTTCATCGGGCGCGTGCTGCGTCTGTTGATGAAGCCGCGCGAGGAGCGTAACCCCGCAGCTGCCCAAGGCGCAATAAAGTTAGTCAACGCGTCTCCCCAACCCCCGCGTCGCGCGTGGGACATCGTGAATCTGGCGCGGCACGTCGAACGTCCCACCAGCCAAGATTACATCCAGCGCTTGTTCACCGATTTCATCGAGCTGCATGGCGACCGTTTGTTTGGCGACGACCCTGCCATCATCGGCGGGCTCGCGCGCTTCGAGCAGCAAGCGGTGATGGTGATTGGGCAAGAGCGCGGACATGGTGAAGAGAAAGCGCTGCGTCGCAACGGCAGCGCGATTCCCGAAGGCTATCGCAAAGCGTGGCGCTTGATGCGCTTGGCGACGAAATTCCATTTGCCTGTCATCACATTCGTGGACACGCCCGGCGCAGACCCCTCGTACGAAGCGGAGAAGCGCGGGGTGGCGATGGCATTGTCGCAGAGTATCGGCGCGATGACGCAGCTCGCCACGCCGACGGTGGCGTGTGTGATTGGCGAAGGCGGCAGCGGTGGCGCGCTCGCGCTGGCGGTGGCAGACCGTGTGCTGATGCAAGAGAACGCGATTTATTCTGTCATCTCACCCGAAGGCGCGTCGGCCATTTTGTATGGCGATGCGAGCCGCGCGGAAGAGGTGTCGCGCATCTTGCGTCTCACGGCGCACGATTTGAAGGAGCTCGGCATCATTGACGAGGTGGTGCCGGAACCGCTCGACGGCGCGCACCTTGACGCCGCGGCCGCCGCGCAGTTCATCTGGCACGCGCTTACTCGCGCATTGAATGAAATCGTGACGCAATCTGTTCCCAATTTGCTTGAAGCGCGGTATCAGAAGTATCGGCGAATGGGACGAGAGGCGCCGAAGCGCGTGAAACGTGAGGCGTGAACCGTAAAGATATATTGTCAGAAAGTTATTTCGAGAGGAGAATCGTTCATGGCGTTACTCAATCAACAACCATCCACTCAACGGCTCGCGGGCAAAATCGCATTGGTGACTGGCGCGGCGCGCGGCATTGGGCGCGGGATCGCGTTGTGCATGGCAGAAGAAGGCGCAGACATCATCGTGAACGATTTGCCGTCCGCGCCCGATGCGCCCCACAGCGCCGACCAGAGCGCGCGCGAAATCGAAGCGTTGGGGCGTCGCGCCTTAGCGTTTAACGCCGATGTGTCAAACCGCGAGCAAATCGCGCAACTCTTCGCGGCGGGCGTCGCGCATTTCGGACGCATTGACATCGTGGTTGCCAATGCAGCGTATTCGGACCGCGAGCCCGTCGTGGCGGCGCAATGGGAGGGTGTGTTACGCACGCTCGAAGTGACCCAATTCGGCGTGTTCCACACGTGCCAAGCGGCGGCGCAACAAATGGTCGCGCAAGGGCGCGGCGGCAAAATTATTATCATTGGCTCGGTGCTGTCGGAGATTCCGTATGCGAGCAGTGCGGCATACAACATGGCGAAGGCGGCAGTCAACCATTTGGGGCGCACGTTGGCAAATGAACTGACTGCACATCGCATCAACGTCAACGTCATCAACCCCGGCTATGTTGACACACCGGGCGAACGCAAGTTTGCGAGCGAAGAGGCATTGCAACGCGCAGGGCGCAGCATCCCATGGGGACGCATGGGGCAACCGCGCGACATTGGGCGCGCCGCCGTGTATCTGGCTAGTGATGATGCAGACTACATCACGGGGAGCTCGCTAACGATAGATGGCGGGTATCGGGTGGGGATGCGACTGCCAGAACGCGAGTAGAAAGACTCAGAGGGTGGTGATATATTTGTTTGCCATCTAAGATTCACTGACAGCGCGCGTCTGCGGTTTGACGATTACGCGCACCTTCTTTATACTCTTTGCCAACAAGATGTAGGACAAGTTTCAAACTTGTCCTACACAAAGCGGCGGGGTGTAGCGCAGCTGGTAGCGCACTTGGTTTGGGACCAAGGGGTCGGTGGTTCGAATCCACTCACCCCGACTGCTGCGGGTGTAGCTCAACGGCAGAGCACTTGCCTTCCAAGCAAGCTATGCGGGTTCAATTCCCGCCACCCGCTCTTGGGCCTGTAGCTCAATGGTCAGAGCGCCGCCCTCATAAGGCGTTGGTTGCAGGTTCGACCCCTGCCGGGCCCACTCAAGCA
>CAZDYP010000010.1:30628-49400 GCA_964509505.1 uncultured Anaerolineae bacterium
CCGCCCTCATAAGGCGTTGGTTGCAGGTTCGACCCCTGCCGGGCCCACTCAAGCACTGTTCAGCGTTCAGCGCTTAGTCGCCAGAGAGCCCGTTCACCATGCGAGAACGGGTTTCTTTTTGCCCATGCCCTCTATTATAATCGTGCCACATTTCAGTACACCATCCCAATCTTCAATCTTCAATCTTCAATCTTCAGTTTTCAGTTTTCAGTTTTCAACCTTCCCTTGGAGTTCCTATGCCCGATTTTTCGCGTCTCGCGCGTTTTGCGGCGCGTCGTTTCGTGCCCGACAACTTCAACCCCGCTGACTGGTCGCAGCTCGAGAGGCTCTATGACCAACTCATCGAACAAAATTTGGCGACGCCCGAGGCACTCGAAAATTTTTTGCGCGATTGGAACGAATTGGATGACGTGGTTACCGAAGAATACAACCGTCGGTACGCTAACATGACTTGCCAAACGGACGATGTCGCCGCGGCCGAAGCGTATAAATTTTTTGTGACGGACATTGTGCCGCAGCTCAAGCTGCGCGAAAACCAGCTCGAAAAGCATTACCTTGCGTCCCCCGCGCGCTCCACGCTGGCCAGCACTCGTTACGCGGTGTTCGATCGGCAAGTCGCCGCACGCGCTGCGCTCTTCCGCGAAGCCAATGTGCCGCTCGAAACACAAGACGACTTGCTCGCGCAAGCGTATCAAACCTTGATGGGCGCGCTGACCGTGACGTTTGACGACAAAGAATGCACGCTCCCGCAATTGTTCCCTGTGCTGGAAGAAACGGACCGTGCGCGCCGCGAAACCGCCTGGCGCGCAATGCAAGGGCGTCGTTATTACGAGCGTGACCGCATTGACCATATCTTCGATCAGATGCTTGCCTTGCGGACGCAGATGGCGACCAATGCGGGCTATGCCAACTATCGTGATTACATACACGCGCGCAAGTTGCGCTTCGACTACACACCTGCCGATTGTTACACTTACCACGCAGCCATCGAACAACATGCCGTGCCGTTGCTCAAAAAGATTCAGGCGCGGCGGTGCGCACAGATGGGCTTGCGGACGTTGCGCCCTTGGGACACAGCGGTTGATGCGTTGGGGCGTCTGCCGTTGCGTCCTTACAAACAAACGCGTGAATTGATTGAGGGCTGTGCGCGCATCTTCGAGAAGGTTGACCCGCCGCTCGCCACGCAGTTCCAGCAGATGGACGAGCTTGGTATGCTCGATTTGGAAAATCGCAAGGGCAAAGCGCCGGGCGGCTATCAAGAGTTTCTACCCGAATCGCGTATGGCGTTCATTTTCATGAACGCGGTCAACAGCCACGGCGATGTCGAGACATTGTTGCATGAGGGCGGTCATGCGTTCAACTCATTCGCCACGCGCGACGAATGGCTCGGCGCGTATCGCACGCCGCCGATGGAATTTTGCGAGGTTGCTTCGATGGCGATGGAGTTGTTGGGCGCGGAGCACTTCACGGAGTTTTACGCGCCTGGCGACGCAGCGCGTGCTCACAGCGCCCATCTGGAAGGCATCGTCAGTGTGTTGTGTTGGGTGGCGACGGTGGATGCGTTTCAACATTGGCTCTACCTGCATCCCAAGCACACACGCGCCGCACGCACAGCCGCATGGATACAAACCTACCAGCGCTTCGCGGGCGATCTCCATTGGACGGAGTTTGAACACTTCATGGGCACATTGTGGCATAGGCAGTTACACATCTTCGAGCTGCCGTTCTACTACATCGAGTATGGCATCGCGCAATTGGGAGCGCTGCAAGTCTGGCGCAATGCGCGGCGCGACCGCAACGCCGCCGTCACCGCGTATGAACGCGCGCTGGCATTGGGTGGCTCACAACCGTTGCCCGACATTTACGCGGCCGCGGACATTCGCTTCGACTTCAGCGCGCAGACTGTCGCGCCGTTGATGGAATTGATCGCGCAAGAGTTGACGTTATAGAACCAGCATGTCATGGAGTTTCAAAAAATAATATAACGTCAATGCGGGATAAGGTTGCGGGCGATTGAAAATCGCGCCTACTCACTGCGAAACGCGCCTGCGCGGGTTCAGTTCCAGCCGACGGCGGTCGGCTTGGCGCTGCGTTGCGCGCGCATTGCCTTCGCGGTGGCTTATCCCGAACTCAAGTTAAGAGAGTGTTTTGAAATTCAGACCCTAAAGGTTTTTCTGGCGAAGCGGGTTCACCAGTTGCGCAGAAAGCCTGCGTGAAATGCTTTTTGCTTGCCAGCGAAACCTTTAGGGTCTCTGTCTTATATTTTCAGAACACTTTCTTAATATAGGTATGGCGCGCAGGTGTAGGACAACTTTTTAACTTGTCCATGTGGGCAAGTTGCAAACTTGTCCTACAGCCAGCGTAGCGGCGCGAAGGACACAAAGAACACATCAGCCCCGTTTTCGTTATGAAAACGGGGCTGGTGTTTACAAATGCTGCAAATGTGTATCTTTGAAGGCAGTCGGGTACTTCAACCCATAGCCGAGCATTCGATCCATGCCGATGTGCGCCGACCAAATCAGTGCAAGTTGCGCGATGAGCGCGGCGTTGGTGAAGCTGGCAATTGCAATCAGCGCTAGGGGCCACAAATAAATATGCGCGAGGTTATAGCTGATGCTCCCAAGGCGCGGACCGGCGAGATAACCCATGATGCTTACATCGGGCATCAGCAGAAGCAAGATGAACAATAACCAATGTCCACCTTGTTGAAAGTAGAACAGCACGGAAAGCAACAAGACCGTTGCGCCTTCGAGATGTAGGAGGATACGAGGAGACATGTCAATCATAGACCTCGCAGGTTTCCACGTTTCACGACTTGCGAGGTCTGCTCATTACGCCAGCAAATCTACCGCCATACCAATGCCCATTTGCTGCGCCTTTGCAAACGCGACGCGCGCTGCGGCCACATCTTGCGCTGCGTTGCCTACTGATTTGAAGAGCGTGATTTCGTCGTCGTGAGCGCGTCCTAATTTTTTGCCTAGCACGAGCTCACCTAGTTCGCCTGTGATGGCATCTTCTTTGATGAGACCTGCATTGATGGGAATGATGAGGTCGCCTGCTTCTTTCAGCGCCGCGCTGCGCGAATCCACGATGATTTTGCTGAAGCGCACAATCGCATCGTCGCCAATCTCGCGCTGCGCTGGCGCGTGCGAGCCGATGCCGTTCACGTGCGCGCCTGCTTTCAAATCGGCGCCGTTGAAGATGGGCGAGTGTGCGCTTGTGCAGAGACATACAATGTCCGCGCCCCGCACGGCTTCGCTTGTGTCCGTCACCACACGCAGTGCGCACGGCGTAGTCGCCTGCAGCTCATCCACCAATTGTTGCGCCACAGCTGTCGTGCGGCTTACCACGCGAATCTCATTGAGCGGACGCGCCTCCAGCATGGCGAGAATATGCGCGCGTCCTTGCGGGCCCGCGCCGATGATGGTGGCAATCTTTGCATCGGTGCGCGCCATCAACTTCGTCGCTAAGCCAGACCCCGCGGCCGTGCGCATGGCCGTCACGTACGCGCCGTCCATCAGCGCGAGCGGTTCGCCCGTGTTTTCGTCCACGAGCGCGACGATGGCGAGGATGGCAGGCATGCCGTGTTTCGTGTTGCCGCTATGCACCGAGACGAGCTTCATGCCGAGCGCGTGCGACTCGCGCAAATGCGCGGGCATGAACAAACTGATGCCATCGCCTGCTGGAATGCCAATCCGCAATGGCACGTTAGCCGCGCCCGACGACAGTTGCCCGAAAGCGTCAGACATGGCTTCGATAGTGTCAGCCATGCTGAGGCATTGTTGCAACATGGAACGAGTGAGCAGTTTCATAATAAGTTCCTCTCTTTAACTTAAGATGCAAGATGCAGGATGCAGGATGCAGGATGCAGGATGCAAGATGCAGCGTGATGAAAATGCAAAGAACGCCAAGCGGCGAAGCCACTTGGCGTTTGAGCGTCTTGGCGATATGCAATTCGCGCGAGTGCGCGTGGGCGAGATTATACTCCGATTTTAGCTGCGCGCAACAATATACACGCCAACACAAATGATGGCGACGCCGATGATGCGCTGCCAACTCAGTTCTTCGCCGAGAATAACGGCGGAGGCGATGACAACGCCTGCGTAGCCGAGACTGAGGAACGGATAGACGTAACTCAAGTTCTGCTTGGAGATCAAATCAAACCAGATGAAGAGGTTGGCAATGTAAAAGCACAAGCCCGTGAACACATAAGGATTGAAAAGTACACGGAACATGGCTAATGGATTGCTCGTCACATCTTCGAGTGAAACGCCGCCTAAGTTCCTCATGCCGAGCTTCAAGAGAATTTGACCGGAGATGAGAGAGACGATATTGATGGTGAGGAGGATGAACACACGCATAGGATGGCGAATAGCGAATAGCAAATAGCGAATGGCGAATAGTTGATGGTCAATAGTCATCTACGATACGAGATACGCCATAGGCGATACACGATGCGCCATAAGTCATTCGCTATCTGCCAGCGGCTAGCGGCTATCGGTCATTCGCCAACTGCCATTCAATTTGCTGATGTAGCCCCTCATACAATGAGGTGCGCGGCGTGAAATGCAAGAGGTCGCGCGCGCGCGTCGTGTCTGCCCATGTATGGCGCATTTCGCCGGGCGCGGTTGGCGCACGCTCGATAAGCGCGGGGCGCTCGATGATTTGCTCCATCAAGTGGATGGCGTGGTTGATGGTTGCATGTTCGCCGCCGCCGATGTTGAAAATTTCGCCTTGCGCCGACGATTGCATTGCCAACACATTCGCTTCGACCACATCGCTCACAAACGTCGCATCGCGTGTTTGCTCGCCGTCGCCGCGCAGACGAATCGGGCGACTGTGCGCGATGGCATCAATGAATTTGTGGAAGGCGATGTCGGGGCGTTGGCGGGGACCATAGACGCTGAAATAGCGCAAGATGATCGTGGGTAAGCCAAAGTTGTCGTGATACGCGTTGACGAGATGTTCTGCCGCGAGTTTGGTCACGCCGTACGGCACAATGGGGCGAGGGAGCGCCGTCTCGCGCACAGGCAACTCGCGTGCGTCGCCGTAAATGGTTGAAGATGATGCAAACAAAAATTTACGCAGCGGTTTTTCGCGTACGGCTTCAAGCAGACGCTGGGTGGCTGTGATATTGTTTGTCACGTAGCTATCGAACTGTTGCCCCCAACTGGGCAACACGCCCGCTTGTCCCGCTTGGTGAAACACAAACTCGACATCGCGCACGACGGATACGAGCTCGTCCGTTGCTAGATTTTTTTCGATGAAACAGAAACGGGGATGCGTGAGTAAGTTTGCCAAATTTTTCTGCTTGATGGGGCGCGGATAATACTCGACGAAACAATCTACGCCGCGCACCGTATGGCCATCGGCTAAGAGACGTTCCGCGAGCGTCGAGCCGATGAAGCCAGCGACGCCCGTAACGAGACATAAGGACATGGCAAGATTATACAGTTGAACGGGTGAACGGGTAAAAGGGTAAAAGAGTAATGAGACGACACGATGATACGGTGACACGATGACACGGTGGCACGATGGCAAAGTGACCAAATGATAAGGTGACAGTGTGGCAAATTGTGGTAAACTCTCGGTGAATTTCGACCTCCAACGTCCAACGTCCAACTACCAATTTCTAATTACTTTTTACTTCCATGACCACTGCCTACCTTTACGATGAGCGCTTCTTAGAACACGAGCTGCTGCATCACCCGGAACGCCCTGACCGTTTGCGCGCCATCATGCAAACGCTGACGCAGAATGGCACGCTGGCGCGCATGAAGCGGCTTGAGTTTGAAGCGGCGCTGCCCGAACAAATCGCGCCCGTCCATGCGCCGCGATACATCACATTGATTCGTGAACTATGTGAGCGCGGCGGCGGGCGGCTCGACATGGACACGTATCTCACGCCGAAGTCGTACGAGATTGCGCGTCTTGCGGCAGGCGCGTGCATCGTGTTAGCGGATGTAGTGTATCGGCGCGATATGAGCAACGGTTTCGCCTTCGTGCGCCCGCCCGGCCATCACGCGACGCCCGCGCAAGGCATGGGCTTCTGTTTGTTCAATAACGTCGCCGTCGCCGCGCGTTATTTGATTGACACCTATCAACTGCGCCGCGTGATGATCGTGGATTACGACGTGCATCACGGTAACGGCACGCAAGACATCTTCTATCATGATGCGCGCGTGTTGTACGTCTCGATACATCAATACCCGCATTATCCCGGCACGGGACATTGGCGCGAGACGGGGCAAGGCGAAGGCAAAGGCGCGACGCTCAACGTGCCACTGCCGGCGGGCGTCGGCGACAAGGGCTATGCGTATGCGTTTGCTGAACTGATCAAGCCGATGGCGGAACGCTTCCATCCGCAATTCATTTTTATTTCGGCAGGCTTCGACGCGCATCACCTTGACCCACTGGCGGAGATGAAATTGAGTGTGAAGGGTTACGCGCAATTGACGCGCCAGCTGCTGCAACTCGCGCACGAGCTGTGCGAGGGACGTATCGCCATCGTGTTGGAAGGCGGCTACGACCTCGAGGCGCTCGGCTATGGCGCGGATGCGGTGTGTCGCGTCTTGCTCGGCGACCCAATTATCCCCGACCCCCTTGGCCCCCCAGAGATTGACCTCGAAGAAAGCATCACGGATTACGTGCAACAACTAAAGGCGTTTCATTTGTTGGTTTAGTCGTATGCTATAATGGCCTCACCATGAAGTCCTTGCGTTGGTTCATCCTTTTGCTGTTTTGCGCGTCCGTGTTCAGCGCCTCACATACGCACGCGCAAACATCGCCGCGCGTGGATGTGGCGACGATAGACGGGCCGATTGTGGCGACGATTGCCGATTATTTGCAGCGCGCCATCACCACCGCCGAGCGCGAAGGCGCGAGCGCCGTCGTCGTGCAACTCAACACCCCTGGCGGCGACCTGAACTCTACACTCCGCGTCATCCAAATTTTTGGCGAGTCGCGCGTGCCAATCGTCGTGTATGTCTGGCCCCGTCGCGGCGAAGCGTTCAGCGCAGGCACGTTCATTACGCTCGCAGGGCATGTCGCTGCCATGTCGCCCGAAACGAGCATCGGCGCGGCGAAGCCGATCAGCGGCAGCGGCGAAAATCTGATGAGCGATTCGCGCGATAAAGCGGTGAATGCCTTGCGCGCGACGGTGCGTTCCATCACGAGTCAGCGCGACCCCAAAGCGACCGAGTGGGCGGAAAAAACGATCACCGACGCGGTAGCGGCAACCGCAGACGAAGCGTTGAAGCTCGGGGTGATTGATTTGATTGCGAGCGACCTTAACGATTTGCTCAAGCAAATAGACGGACGCCTGGTGATGGTGCGCGGCAAAGCGACGAAGTTGCAAACGGCTAATGCGACCCTCGTGCGCGCCGAACTCACATTGGGCGAACAGCTGTTGCTTATCCTCATCAATCCCAACGTCGCCGCGATTTTGTTGGTCATTGCCATCAACGGCTTACTCATCGAATGGCAAGCGCCAGGCACAGGCGTCGGCGGCATCGTCGGCGCGATTGCGTTCATCTTGTTCTTGTATGCGATTGGCTCGTTGCCTGTCAACTGGTTGGGGCTCGCGTTCATTGGCTTGGCGATTGTGTTATTCATCTTCGACTTGACGGCAACGCAGCACGGCGTCTTGACCGCAGGCGGCATTGCGTCTTTCGTAATCGGCGCGCTCGTGTTGTTCGAACCGTCGTACGTGCCTGTGTCATTAGGATTGATTGGCGGCATAGCGCTCATTATGGGCGCGGTGTTGCTGTTCGTGTTCGGCAAAGCGATGCAAGCGCGCCAGCTCAAACCCACAATGGGTATGCAGGGCTTAATCGGACAGACTGCCATTGCGCGCACCGATTTGCAGCCAAGCGGCCACGTCTTCGTCGAGGGCGAGCGCTGGGAGGCAACGGTTGAGAGCGGCGAGGTTCAAGCGGGCGAGTCCGTCATTGTCACGGCCGTGGAAGGGTTGAAACTTAAAGTGAGGAAAGCGGGATGAACAAGCGCGCGGAGCGACCAGAAAGCAGACGGCAGATAGCAGGTAACAGGCGGCAGCTGGCAGCTGGCAGAACGCAAAATGGAGAATATGGAAAACTTTCTTCACTCCCTTTTTACGGTCTATGGCTTTTTGTCTATGGCGTTCTGCTTTCGGCTTTCTGCCTGCTTACCACCGCTTGCTCGCTCATTGAAGATGTGCCGCCGGTGGCTGATGCGGGACAAGACCAAACGGTGAAGCTCGGCGCGCCCATTCTGCTGAACGCTTCCAAGAGCCGCGAGATTGATGGCGGCAAGATCGTTGAGTATCGTTGGACGATCATCGGCGCGCCGAAAGGCAAAGAAGGCGAACTCAACAGAGTGATAGCGGCGACGCAGACACCTACGGTCACGATTCAGTTGCCGAATGACGATGGCGCCGTTGGCGTCTGGACGTTTGAGTTGCGTGTGACCGACGATGGCAATAACCGCGCGGCGAATGAGGTGCGCGTCACGGTGACAAAATAGGCAAATTGAAAATTTGCCAAACATTCATTTTCAAAGGAGAAAGACCTATGGCAACGAAAGAAGCAGCAGAAGGCGCAAGCGCCGAACCCGTCCTGTCTCTGGCTGACCAAATGATGCTCGTACTGGAAGAAAACATCCGCGAGAAAGTGACAGAGGCGGCCGCCAAAACCACCGCGATGAACATCAACATGGACGCTGCACTCTACAAGAAGGCGGACGCGCTCAAGCTCGGCGAGCTGAAAACCGATGAAGTGTACATCAAGGTCAGTAACACTGAATACGTCGCGCAAGGCTTCACCGAGGGCATCGTCTATACCGAGGTCGGTCATTGGGATCAAGACGAAATCAAACAGCTCGCCTGGGAAAGCACAATCAAGAATGCCAAAGCAGCCGCAAGCGCGACGACGAGCGACGCCACGCCGATTGGCGCCAAAGCCAGTGACACGAGCGAGGGCAGCAAGCTGGACGAAGAAGGAACATTGGTAGAGTGAGCTCAACGAGGACTGAGGGGATGGGTGGCAAGCAGCAAGTGGCGAGTGACCTGATACTCGTCATCCGTCATCCGTCCTTCGTTCTCCATTGACTCGCTTACCCTACAAGGAGATACTATGTCCTTCATCGAAAATGTTTCGGCGCAAGAGCTGCTCGACTCGCGCGGCAACCCGACCATTGAAGTGACCGTCACACTGTCGGACGGCGCGCAAGGGCATGCGCTCGTGCCATCGGGCGCCTCCACGGGCGCGCATGAAGCGCTCGAATTGCGCGACGGCGACAAGACGCGCTACAATGGCAAGGGGGTGTTGAAAGCCGTCGCTAATGTCAACGACGAAATCGCGGAGACGTTGACGGGACACGACGCGCTCAATCAACAAGCCATTGACGCGCATCTTATCGCGCTAGATGGCACACCGAACAAGAGTCGCTTGGGCGCGAATGCGCTGTTGGGCGTGAGCCTCGCCGTCGCGCACGCAGCCGCCGATTACGTGGGCGCACCCTTGTATCGTTATCTCGGCGGTGTGTTAGGGCGCACCTTGCCTGTGCCGATGTTGAATATCTTGAACGGCGGCAAGCACACCGAATGGCAATCCACCGACTTCCAAGAATTTATGATCATGCCGTTGGGCGCGGCGAATTTTCGCGAAGGCTTGCGCTGGGGCGTCGAGGTGTATCATGCGCTGGCGAAGGTGCTGCAAAGCAAAGGCTACAAGACGAGCGTTGGCGATGAAGGCGGCTTCGCGCCCGCGCTGAAAGATGACCGTGAGGCTATTGAGTGTATCCTCACCGCGATTGAGAAAAGCGGCTACAAACCTGGCGAGCAAATTGCGATTGCGCTCGACCCCGCTGCCAGCGAGCTGATGGAGAACGGCAAGTATTTCTTGCGTAAACAAAATCGCAAAATATCTTCCGCTGAACTCATCGCCATTTGGGAAGATTGGGTGAATAAGTATCCCATCGTCTCGATTGAAGACGGCTTGGCAGAAGATGATTGGGATGGCTGGAAGCAGCTGCGCGCGAAGCTGGGCAAGCGTGTGCAGTTGGTCGGCGACGATTTGCTCGTGACCAACGTGGCGCGCTTGCAACGCGCGATTGACGAACACGCGTGCAACTCCATCCTCATCAAGCTCAATCAAATTGGCACGTTGAGCGAGACGCTGGCGGCAATGAACATGGCGAGCCAGGCAAACTTCACCTCCGTCGTGTCGCATCGCAGCGGCGAGACCGAAGACGTGACGATTGCAGACTTGGCAGTGGCGACGAACGCAGGGCAAATCAAGACGGGCGCGCCCGCGCGCAGCGAGCGTGTCGCCAAGTACAACCAATTGCTGCGGATCGAAGCCGCGCTTGGTCACAGCGCGCAGTATGCGGGCTGGGGAGCGTTGAAGAAACATTAGTGGAGAACTTTATGGCCACGAACATCGTCATGCCGAAGCTCGGTGAATCGGTCACCGAAGGCACCATCGGCAAATGGTTGAAACAAAAAGGCGATAGCGTTGCGATGTACGAACCGATTGTCGAAGTCATCACCGACAAGGTGAATTCGGAGATTCCTGCGCCCGCGGCAGGGGTGTTGCTGGAGGTGTTCGCGCCTGAAGGCGCGACGGTCAATGTCGGTACACTGATAGCGATGATTGGACAGGTCGGTGAAACGGTTGAAGTTTCTAAATCCCAACCTACTCACTCCATTACCGCGCCCAAGCCCGCCGTCGTCCAAGCGACTACGCGACTAGCTGACCAAGCGACCATCCGACCATCCGACCAAGCGACTGTGCGACTCTCGCCTGTCGTCGCGCGTCTCGCCGCCGAACACAATGTGGATGTGACGCAGATTAAAGGCACGGGTGAAGGCGGGCGCGTGACGAAGAAGGACATCGAGGCGTTCATCGCGCAACGTGCTGCAACGCCTGCGCCAACGCCTGCACCGCAACCAATCATCCAACCAATTCCACAACCAACCATCCAACCAACCAT
Organism: uncultured Anaerolineae bacterium; assembly: GCA_964509505.1. GTDB lineage: Bacteria > Chloroflexota > Anaerolineae > JACRMK01 > JACRMK01 > CAZDYP01. The sequence continues at coordinate 41,600 of CAZDYP010000010.1, forward strand.
CCAACCAACTTCAGCAGGCATGGCTGACGAAGAGCTCGTGCCGTTGACGCCAATGCGTAAAGCGATTGCGGAGCACATGGTTCGCAGCGCGCATACCTCACCGCACGTCACGACGGTTTTTGAAGTGGACATGAGCAAGGTCGTCGCGCATCGCAACGCGCGCAAAGAAGAGTTCGCCAAACAAGGCGCAGACCTAACCTACACCGCTTACTTCGCCGAAGTCGTCGCGCGTGTGCTGCGCGAGCAACCGCGCGTGAACAGCTCGTTCAAGGAGCAAGGTATCGTCTTGAAGAAGGCGATCAACTTGGGCATCGCCGTCGCGCTCGACGATGGCTTGATCGTGCCTGTGTTGAAGAACGCGGATGAACTCAACTTGCTGGGTTTAGCGCGCGGCATCAACGACTTGTCAAAGCGTGCGCGAGAGAAGCGACTCAAGCCCGACGAGGTGCAAGGCGGCACGTTTACCATCACGAATCTAGGCGGCAGTGGCGCGTTGTTTGGCACACCCATCATCAACCAACCACAAGTCGCCATTATGGGTGTGGGCAGCATCGCCAAGCGTGCGGTGGTGATTGACGATGCCATTGCGATTCGCCCGATGGTCTATCTCTCATTGTCGTTTGACCATCGTGTGTTGGATGGCGCAGATGGTGACCGCTTCTTGGGCGCGGTGAAAAAGTATCTGGAGAGTTACGCGTAAACGACGGGGCGATGACATAGCATCGCCCTTGCTTTTTGATGTAGGACAAATTGCCAATTTGTCTTACATGTCTATAACTTCCACGAGGAAGGAGCACGATGAGCGCTGAGTCTCGTGAACACGATCTGATTTACGATTGGAATTTGCATGGGCGCGTCACGCAATATCCCAAAGGCGTTGAGCTAGACGACGAGACCTTGCGTGATGGGCTGCAATCGCCATCGGTCATCAATCCGCCCATCGAGCAGAAGCTCGAATTGTTGCGCGTGATGGATCAGCTGGGCATCCACACGGCAAACATCGGCTACGCGGGTTCGTCGCCACGCGCGCAAGCTGACATCAGCGCATTGGCGCGCGCGTCCACGCAGCTCAACATCAAAGTCAACGTCGCCTGTCGCACGGCATTGCCCGATTTGCAAGCGGCGGTGGAGTGTTCACAACAAGCGGGCGTGGCGATTGAAGTGTGTGCGTTTCTCGGCAGCTCGCCCATTCGTCGCTACGTCGAAGAGTGGGACATCGAGCTCTTGATGCAGCGCGTGGAGGAGTCTGTCACGTTTGTCATCAAAAACAATTTGCCGTGCATGTTCGTGACCGAAGATACGACGCGCGCCGACCCGGATGCGTTGCGCTTGTTGTATCACAAAGCCATTGAGTGTGGCGCGCAACACATTTGCGTAGCAGACACCGTTGGCCATGTGACGCCCGACGGCGCGTATAGCGTCGTGTCCTTCGTCAAAGCGCTGGTCAAGGAAACGGGCGCCAACGTGAAAGTGGATTGGCACGGACACCAAGATCGTGGCTTGGGGGTGGCGAACACGCTGGCGGCGATTGCGGCGGGCGCGGAGCGTGTGCATGGCACCGCCTTGGGCATCGGCGAGCGCTGCGGCAATACGCCGATGGATACGTTGCTCGTCAATCTCAAGTTGATGGACGTGATTGACAACGATTTGATGCGCTTGCCCGACTACGTGCGACTCGCCTCCCAAATGACAGGACAACCCATCCCCATCAATTGGCCCGTCGTCGGACTCGATGCGTATCGCACGGCGACGGGCGTCCATGCGGCGGCTGTCGTGAAGGCGCTGGCGCGCGGCGATCATTGGTTGGCGAACCGCGTCTATTCGGGTGTGCCAGCGGAATGGTTTGGCTTGTGGCAACTGATCGAAATTGGTCCGATGAGCGGCGTGAGCAACGTGAAGTATTACTTGAAGTCGCGCGGCATCGAGCCTGACAACGACATGGTGAACCGTATCTTGGCGCGCGCTAAATTATCCGATCGCATTTTGACGGAAGAAGAAGTGATGAGCTTGGTCGGTTAGCGGTTTAGCTGATTTGCCATGCGCGCGATTTTGCGTAGAATACTCATCGCACATCGCGTTGAACCAGACGAGTACGCGCGGCGCGACGACAGGGAGGCGGGGCCACCGATTGAGAGCCTCGCTCGCAACGGCAGCGCGGAAAACCACTGGTGAGCCAGTCTTGGAAAAGTTCAAGACCTGTGAGGTTTGCAAAACCTCACAGGTCTCACTCAGTATAAGATTGCGGGCGCGCCCGTTACAGCGCTAGAGTGAAGTGAGCATCCTGAGCGTGTCGAAGGATGTTCATTAAGTAGGGTGGAACCACGGGAAGCCAACGCCTCTCGTCCCTTTGGGATGAGAGGCGTTTTGATTTCAGTCATGAGTAGTCAGTAGCCAGTAGCCAGATATACTGCACACGGGTATAAACTGCGCGGTTCGACGAGCTCACCATATACTTTTACCAACAAGCATGATGACAGCGTAGTTTGCGGTGTCGAACCATGCGGGCCGCGAGTGTGACCGCATTCTTCGACAAGCTCAGAATGCTTCCTGAGCGCGCCGAAGGATGCTGTGCCTTTATCAAAAAGCGCAACTTGTGACTGTGCCGAGTATATCTGACTCCTGGCTACTGGCTACTGACTCCTGGCTACTGGCTACTGACTACTGACTACTGGATACTTCTGATGCTTGACGACCCAATGACGCTGTCCACAAACTTGCAAATCATCCTCGCGCACTACAACCAATACTGGGGCATGGCGACGGAGGTGTTGCGCTTCGCGTTTTCGGAGGCGCCCTCCGATGCGCCCTTCGTCGCCGAATTTTTCATCGGCACAGAGGATGAGCCGTTGTATGTGTATGCGACGCTCGGTATGAGCGAAGCGCCGCAATCCAACGCGCGCCAATACGACCGCGTGGAATTGTTCACCTATGCGAATCAGCCATTTGCCGAGCTCAAGCAGAGTCTGGCGTTGCTGGCGACGTATCCATTTCAGTTGAACGCACCGCTCGCGCCGCTCGATACGGTATATGGCAGTCATGGGATAGTGGAAGGTTCACAGCTCACAGCGGTCTTGCTGTCGTTGCCGTTGCGTGAACCTGAAGAGTTCGCCGTCGTAGATGTGGGCGATTACACCGTGCATTTGTTGATGGTCACGCCCATCACCGAAGCTGAGCGACAATTCAGTATTGAGCATGGTTCGCTGGAGCTGCTCAAACTCTTCGCGCAAGCGGCAGTGGACGTAGCGGACTTCAGGCGCGAGAGTGTGGTGGAAGGAGGTGGTGTCACATGACTGATGATGGCACGGACACTACGGAGGTAAAAAGACAGCATCCAGTAGTAAGTAGTCAGTAGCCAGTAGTTACCAGTCTGGCTACTGGATACTGATTACTGGATACTGATAACAGGAGACCTATGAATCTCGTCAACAAAATTCCTGTCGCCGTGTTGGGCGCGACAGGCACAGTCGGACAACGACTGATTGCGTTGTTGCACAATCATCCTTGGTTTGAATTGACTGCCATCGCCGCGAGCGATAACTCGGCGGGCAAACGCTATGGCAATGTGGTGAGGTGGCATCTGCCGACGCCGATTCCGCAGCAGGTGCGCGACATGATTCTGTTGCCATCGTGTCCACCACTCAAGGCGCGACTTGTCTTCTCGGCGCTGCCGACCGATGCGGCGAAGCAGACCGAAGACGATTTTGCTAACGCGGGCTATGCCGTCTCGACCAACTCATCGCCGCATCGCATGGACGCCGACGTGCCACTACTGATTCCCGAAGTGAACGCCGACCATCTCAAACTCTTAGAGACACAGAAGAAGCGGCGCAATGGCAACGGTTACATCATCGCCAATCCGAACTGCTCGACCATCGGGCTCGCGCTCGCGCTCAAGCCGTTGCACGCCGCCTTTGGCGTGAAGCGGCTCGTCGTGACGACGATGCAGGCGGTAAGCGGCGCGGGCTATCCGGGCGTCGCCTCGATGGACATCACCGACAACGTGATTCCGTACATCGGCGGCGAAGAAAGCAAGATGGAATCGGAGACGCACAAGTTGTTGGGCGTCGTGAACAATGGGCGCGTCACGCCCGCCAACTTTCGCGTGAGCGCGCATTGCAACCGTGTGCCGACGATGGACGGCCATCTCGAAGCCGTGTCGGTCGAATTTGAGCGCAAGCCATCGGTGGATGAATTGCGCGCAGCCTTCGTGGAGTTTCGCGGCGAGCCGCAACAGCTGAAGTTGCCGAGCGCGCCCGCGCAACCCGTCGTCGTGCGCGACGAAAACGACCGCCCACAACCGCGCCTCGACCGCGACGAGCAGAACGGCATGGCGTCCGTCGTCGGGCGCATTCGTCCGTGTCCCGTTTTCGACTACAAGTTTCTCGTTCTCAGCCACAATACCTTGCGCGGCGCAGCGGGCGGGACGATTCTCAATGCGGAATTACTTGTGGCAAAAGAGTGGTTATAAAAGAAAGATTGAAGATTGAAGATTGAAGATTGAAGATTGAGATTTTGGAAATAGAATCCACTCTTTAATCTTTAGTCTTTAATCTCCCAACGGGAGAACGTATGTCAAACCCTGATGATAAACTCTACAAAATCCGTCACTCGGCGGCGCACGTGCTGGCGCAAGCGGTGATGGAGTATTTGGGTGCCGAGGTGAAGATCGCCATTGGACCCCCGATTGAAGATGGCTTTTATTATGACTTCGAGTTACCGCGTCCGCTTGTGCCAGAAGATTTTCCTGAGCTCGAACAACGGATGCGACAAATCATCGGCACACGCGCGCCATTCGTCCGCAAGGAAGTGTCGGCGGATGAAGCGCGCGCGCAGTTCAAAGACCAACCGTACAAGCTTGAACTCATTGACGGCTTGGAGCAGGGCGGCTTTGATGAATACGGCAATCCATTGAAGGAGCAACCTGTCATCTCGTTTTACAGCGACGGTCCCTTCGTGGATTTGTGTCGGGGGCCCCACGTCGAACACACCGGACAGATTCCACCCAATGCGTTCAAGCTCATGAGCATCGCGGGCGCCTATTGGCGCGGCGATGAGAAGAACAAAATGCTCACACGCGTCTATGGGACGGCGTGGGAGAATGAGGCGCAGCTCAAAGCGCACTTGCATCGCCTCGAAGAAGCGAAGAAGCGCGACCATCGCAAAGTCGGCAAAGAACTCGGACTCTTTTTCTTCTCGGATGACGTGGGACCTGGCTTGCCATTGTTTACGCCGAAGGGCGAGATGCTGCGCTATCTGATGGAACAATATGTGCGCGAGACGCAGACGAAGTACGGCTATCAGCACGTTTGGACGGGACACATGGTCAAAGAAGATTTGTACAAGCGCTCCGGACACTATGACAACTACGCCGACGTGATGTTCCCACCGATGGTGGACGAAGACTTGACGTTGCGCCTCAAGCCGATGAATTGTCCCAGTCACATGACGCTGTTCAAAGAGATGGGCAAGCACTCGTATCGGGAGCTGCCGTTGCGCTTCGCGGAGTTCTGCACGCTCTATCGTTACGAGAAGCGCGGCGAGTTGAGCGGCCTTACGCGCGTGCGCGCCCTCACGCAAGACGATTGCCACGTCTTCTGCACCGAAGAGCAAATCGAGAGCGAATTCGCGTTGGCGCTCAACCTTGTGCGCGAGATTTTGGCGACGTACGACATGAAAGATTATCGTGTGCGCTTGTCATTGCGCGGCGCGACGGGCAAATACGTGCAAGACGACGAGAAGTGGGACAAAGCGACGAAAGCGTTGAAAGCGGCAATGGATGCATGCGACGTGGATTACTTCGTCGCCGAAGGCGAAGCGGCGTTCTACGGGCCCAAAGCAGACTTCATCGCGCGCGACGTGTTGGGGCGCGATTGGCAACTGTCCACGATTCAAGTGGATTTCATCCAGCCTGCGCGTCTCAATTGCGAATACATCGGCGAGGATGGGCAAGCGCACACGCCCGTGCTGATTCATCGCGCAGTGACAGGTTCGACCGAACGCTTCCTCGGCGTCATCATCGAACAGTTCGCGGGCGCGTTCCCGTTGTGGTTGTCGCCCGTGCAGGTGATGATGATTCCGATTGCCGACCGCCACAACGCTTACGCTCATCAGGTCGCGCAACAATTGAAGGCGAAAGGGCTGCGCGTCGAGGTGGATGAGCGCACCGAGCGCATGAACGCGAAGATCCGCGACGCGCAGTTGCAAAAAATTCCGTATATGTTCGTCGTCGGCGACAAAGAGGCGGAAGCCGGAGCGGTGGCGGTGCGCTCACGTGATCGTGGCGACTTGGGACCGAAACCCCTGGCGGAGGTGGTGGGGATGTTGCTGGAAGAAGTGGTGACGAGGAAGATTGTGAGGAAGGAAGGGTAGAAGCCAGCAGAGAGCGGAAAGAAGAAAGAGGAAAGACACTTCAAGTCGTTCCTCTTTCTTCTTTCACTGTTTGCGCCTTGACAGTCTCATCCGATTGCTTAGAATCTTCTGCGTATGCCTACGCAATTGACGCCCGCACAAATTCTTGCCTTAGCGCCCGATTCACAAATTGCCAAAGATGGACAAAAGCTGGCGACGCCGCGCCATTGGGTCACGCTCGGACACGAAGCGCAATTTGTCTGGGGCGAATGTCAGGGCAGCGCGAAAAATCCGTATCAAGCCAAAGTTGATTTGAGCGAGCCTGCTTTCAGCTGCACTTGTCCCAGCCGCAAATTTCCTTGCAAGCATGGCATCGGCTTATTGCTGCTGCTCGCCAATCAATCACAAATTTTCACACAAACGACGCCACCGCAATGGTTGAGCGAGTGGCAGCACGAGCGCGCTCGGCGCAAGGCACGCGTCGAAAAGCGCGCGAATAAAAACACCGATCCCACACCCAACATCCAAGACGCCAAAGCGCAAGCGCGACGCATGGTTGAGCGTGAAGCGAAGGTCGCGCAAGGGTTGGCTGATTTGGAAACGTGGCTGCATGACGTGGCGCGACAAGGCTTGGCGACGGCGCAATCACAGCCGTCGAGTTTTTGGGAGACGCCTGCCAAGCGTTTGGTGGACGCGCAAGCGCCGAGCCTCGCGCGTCGGGTGCGCGAATTGGGCGCGTTGCCTGCGACGGGCGAAGGTTGGCAAGCGCGTTTGCTGGAACGCATGGGGCGCATCCATTTGCTATTGGAAGCGTATCGGCAACGCGACACCTTGCCCGCTGCCTTACAAGCTGATATTCGCGCGCTCATCGGTTGGACGATGGAACAAGATGAAGTGTTGGCAACACAAGGTGTGCGTGACTGTTGGGGTGTGCTTGGGCAACGTATCGAAGACGAAGAAAAATTGCGCGTGCAACGCACGTGGTTATGGGGCTGTGAGAGTGGGCGTCACGCGTTGGTCTTGAGTTTCGCGCCGAACAATCAAATGCTCGACAAAAGTTTAGTGGTTGGCACGCAACTCGATGCGGAGTTGGTTTTTTTCCCCAGTGTCTATCCGTTGCGCGCGTTAGTGAAAACGCGTCACGCAGCGCCTGCGCCGTTGACGACCCTGCGAGGTTATGCGACGTTGCTCGAAGCGAATGCTGCGTACGCCGCCGCGTTGACGCAGCTCCCTTGGTTGGAGCGAATGCCTTTTGTGTTACAAGCGGTCACGCCGGTACCCTCTGATAGAACGTGGCGTGTGCGCGATGCTGCAGGATACACCTTGCCTCTTGCCCAAGCGTTCACGCAAGGTTGGCAACTGATCGCCTTGAGCGGTGGACACCCATTGACATTGATGGGTGAATGGGATGGGGATGCGTTGTGGCCCCTGAGTGGGTGGGCAGAAGGTAGAT
>CAZDYP010000010.1:49500-51036 GCA_964509505.1 uncultured Anaerolineae bacterium
GGCACGGAGCGTCAAGCGTTAGCGTTGACTTCGCGCGCGGATGGGTTGGGCGCTGTGCTGTCGCATCTCGCGCAGCGAGAACCGCCGTGTGCCTTGTTGGCGGCGGCGGCGACGGTATCGTTATATCGTCGCGCGGGGCAGTTACCCCAACAAAGCGCGGAAGTCTTGCCGCAGCGTGCGGCTGATGAGGTGACGCCTCCATGCAATGACCGCGCCGCGCAACAGCTCGCGCTGATGTTGAATGGCGCTTATGCGGCGTTGCTGCCCGAATGGCTCCACGCGCTTGCCGCTGCGCGTCAACGCGTTCCGCCTGAACTTTTGCCGCAACTCTTGGACTTGGGATGTTCAGAGTCTGCGTTGCAATCCGCGATTGGTGCGGCGCTGGGTGAACGAGGGCATTGGTTGGCAAGGCATAATCCCGCATGGGGTTATGCGGTCGGCGATTTGCATGAGGCTGATTGGCAAGACGGCGCACGCAATGTGCGCTTGTCGTTGTTGCGTCAGTTGCGCGCGACAAAACCGCAACGCGCGCGCGAGCTGGTCGCTTCAACTTGGCAGCAAGACGCGCCTGATGACCGCGCAGCCTTCATCGCTGCGTTTGCCGATGGGCTGACGATGGCGGATGAGCCATTCCTCGAAGCGGCGCTGGATGATCGTCGCAAAGAAGTGCGTGTGGCTGCCGCGCAGCTGCTCAAGCAGCTGCCTGCATCGCGTTTGTGTCAGCGCATGACGGAGCGCGTGCGCGTGTGCTTGCCATGGAAAGCGGGCAAGAAGTCGCCGTTCGTCGTGAGGTTGCCAGAGCAATGCGATAAAGAGCTGCAGCGTGATGGCGTCGAAGCAAAAGCGCAGCGTGGCTTTGGCGAGAAGGCGTGGTGGTTGGCGCAAATGTTGGGCGCCGTACCGCCGCGCGTGTGGTGCGAGGCGTGGCGACAAACACCCAGCGAGCTCATCGCCGTCATTCGCAAGCACGAGTGGGAGAACGTGTTGCTCACGGGTTGGGCGGAGGCGGCGCGCAATCAGCGTGACGCCGCATGGGCGGAAGCGTTGCTCACATTGTCATGGGCATCCGATGTGTTAGTGGGATTGATGTCTGTGATGTCACCGCCGCGTGTCGAGGCAGTAATCATGGAGTTGTTGCCAACCCAAGACGTACTGTTGCGCAGCGACCATCCCGCTTTGACGTTGCTCGTTCACTATCGCCAGCCGTGGAGCAGCGCCTTGACACACGCTGTCATCACCGCAGTAAAGCGCACGCTCGAAACAGGCAAATTCAACTATCAGACCGATTGGCAACTGCGAACCCATCTCAAGGATTTTGCGCGCTACGTGGCGCTGAGTGAATTCGCCGCGTTGACGACCGACTGGCCCACGACGGCGCAGAGCTGGGAGCAGTGGGCGTCTGTCGTAGAGGAGTTTATGGCGATGGCGCAATTTCGTGAGGAGATGCGGCAAGCGCTACAACGCTAGCCAACAACGAATTCGAGAGTGTTTTGAAATTCAGACCCTAACGGTTTTTCTGGCGCAGCGGGTTCACCA
>CAZDYP010000011.1:0-12476 GCA_964509505.1 uncultured Anaerolineae bacterium
TGGTAAGCCTCCTCGCTCATTGAGTAGCGTCAACAAACAAGCTATTAACGGTTGCTGGCGTATAGTCAACTTTGTCTGTAATGGCACGCGTGATGGCTATGGTTTTGCCTTTAGGTGACCAGTGAAGTTCGCTCTGAGTAACATTTTCAATGAGTCGGCGCATGTTGCTGCCATCACGATTCACAACCCACACATCATTTCTAGACACAGGGGGGGGGAGACCACTTCGTGCATCATATGTCACGACAGGGCGTTTGATAAACGTGATGACTTGACTATCGAGTGACCAAGCTGGGGAAATGTTTAATTCATCAAGGGTTTCATGCTTAACGATTTGCGAGGGATTAGTGCCATCAGCGTTGACAGTCCATAGATCTGTGTCGTACCCTGTACCTGGATATGAATTTAAAGTAATGTATGCGAGCTTTGTGCTGTCAGGGGCCCAAACCCAATAGCCTCCCAATTTTTCTGAGAACTGCTTCGCTCCAGTCCCATCAAGATTAGCTAGCCAAGCCATTGGCCCTGCTAGACCACCACCCCTATAAGCAAATTTCTTACCATTCGGTGATACAGAATAGTAATTAACCGCACCACCTGACAGTGGTGTTGAGAGAGAAAGATTATTCACTCGTCGTTCACCAGAGCCATCTGTTTTGATTGCATAGATTCCTCCACTTTTGAGAAAGACAATCTCATTAGTGGACAACCAATATATATCTTGAAACCATGCAATGGTACTGGTAGTTAGAGTGAGTGGTAATGACGCTGCTGTATCAACTATAATGAGGCTACCTTGAAATCCTTCTTGTTGTAGTGGTGTGGAGTAAGCAACATATTTACTATCCGGTGACCAAGCCCACGATGCTGCTGTACCCGTCAAACGGCGTCTGTTTGTGCCGTCAGCATTCGCGACCCATAGGTCGCCAACTAATCCATACCAATTTGCTCCCTTGGGATTCTGAAGGCGCTCTAATATGTATTCGATTTTTATCTTCCTGTAGAGAAACTTGCTCCCATCTGGCGACCATCCCAAGAAAATTGCATTCCCTGACGGATCAATCGGTCGCTCATTGCCAACCCTTATTTGTTCAGCGCGCCACTGGATGGCTGTCGGCGTAGGGAGGGAGGGAGAAGGCGCAAGCGTGGAGGTTACAGCCAAAGTGGCCGTAGGGACACGGGTGGCTGTGACAATCAGCGTCGTGGTAGGAGTGGGTGTTTGTTGCGGAACTGTTACAGTAGTGCCATCAACAATCCGACTAAAGCGAAGGCAATCACACTGGACACTATCCACTTGGTGCGCCTCATAACCAATCTCCTAAAACGCTACACACGTTAAGCATGTTTCATGAACATGCGGGCATTGTATCTTCCTCCCAATTACTTGTCAAGAGGCTGAGACGTTAAATTTTTGTTGGCGCAGAAGTTGTACTCCTGCGCCATTTGTTTTTGTTAATGGAGTTCAACTCCACCAGCAGCAGGTTCGGGAGTGCAATGCCTGAACCAACAAAGGAATGCAACGCCTAACCAACACCGACTACTCGACCATGTGACTACCCGACCGCGCGACTCTGCTTCCACGCCTGAAAATCCGCTTCAATATCTTCACGCCACACGTTCACGTCAATTTCGCCGGGCGTGTACTTGCCCTCTGCGAGGCGTTGCTTGCCGAACTCATCGCGCACGCGAATATCTTCGGAACGCTCCACCACTTCTTGCGCGAGGTGTGGTGGGATGAAGATAACGCCCGTTGGCGTGCCAAGCACCACATCGCCGGGCAACACCGTCACGCCGCCGATGCGAATCGGAATATTGATGCCCGTGAGCGTCACATCCGCAATCGCCGTCGGGTCGAGACCACGCACGAAGAAGTTCACGTCGGTCAGCTGCACCAGTCCTTGATAGTCGCGGATGCCGCCATCAATGACTGCCCCTGCGCGTGTGCGTGTCCGCACCGACGTGCCGAGGTTGTCGCCGACGACGGTGCCATCTTTGATCTTGCCGAAGATGTCCACGACCATCACATCATCTTTTTGGAGCGTGTCAATGATCCACGAGTTCTGCCCGCCGATGCGCCCTTCGCTGCGCCCTTTCGTCTCAACGGCTTCGTGAAAGTCGGGGCGCTGTGGCACGAACTGCGCCGTGACCGCGCGCCCGACGAGGATGCGGTCAGGATGTGTGCGCAGCCAGTTGCCCTCGAACTGGCGATGGTAGCCGTGCTTGCGTAGCACGCCCCACGCTTCTTCGGTCGTGACGAGCTTCATGCGCTCGATCAAATCGTCGGGCACGTGTGGGCGGCCATTGGGGAAACGGTCAAACGGGTTGAGGCGCGTCATCGCAATGAGCGTCTCGCGGGGTGTTTCAATGTGCATTATGGTTATCCTTTTGGAGTAATCAGTAGTCCGTAATCAGTAGTCCGTAGCTAGTAATCAGTAGGCAGGAGTCAGAGTATGGCTCACCAACCATCTAGCCACTGACTCCTGGCTACTACCTCCTACCTATCCATCGTGCTTCCAATTCAACACGCGCTGTGCTTTGCTGCAATCGAAGAAGCCATTGTGTCCCGATAAGTCGCCGCGAATTTCGGCGTTGGGATAGTATTGGCGCGCGAGTTCGAGTGAAGGCGTGGACGATGAGGTATGTGGCGCAATGATGTAAAAGACTTCGTGACCGCTGAAGTCTGCCATGATGGAACGCTCACATGAGCGCGCTGCCGCTGCGAGATGCGTGTAGCCCCACAAATGTTTGTAGGCGTTGTCGGCTTGCGCGAGGTTTATAAATTCGGGCGCGGGCGCAGGCGGCACGAGTCCATGAAAGCGCAAACTCGCAATTCGCATGTCTTCATAGCGACGCGCGAACGCATCGCATTGTTGCTCCAACACCCACTTCGAGAGACTGTAAGAATCTTCCGCATACGTCGGATGTTGCTCGTTCACGGGGAAATAATCATAACGCGGCGCGCGACTATACACGCCGCCAATCGCGTTGACCGACGACGCCATACACACGCGCTTAATGCCGTGCGCCGCGCACGCCGCCAACACGTGATAGCTCGTGACGGTGTTCAACACATACACTTCAGGTTCGGGCGCGACGTGCGGCGCGAGCAGCGCGGCGAGATGCACGACCGCATCGCAACCACGCAATGCTTCTAGCACGGCATTGTAATCGCGCATGTCAAGGGTGGTGTGCGTCGCGCCTTGCGGCAGATTGGGGAATGGCACACGGTCAAGACTGTGAACCGTCTGACCTTGTGAAAGTAAAAGCGACAGCAGCGCGCGACCCAAACGTCCCGCGCCGCCAGTGATAGCGATGTGCATGGTATTACCTCAAAGGTGGTAGGAGTCAGTAGCCAGGAATCAGTAGCCAGTAACCAGTAGTCACTAGTCAGACAATCAAATCTGACTACTAGCTACTGACGACTGACTACTTTCATGGTCGTGCGATGGTGCCATCAGGTAAGCGCGCCTGTGTCCATCCAATGACCGTGTTCTCATAAGGATACTTCGCGGCGAGCGTCTCGTTGATGTCCATGCCCCAGCCGGGTTTATCATTGGGATAAATGTACCCGTTGCGAATTTCGGGGCAACCAGGGAACACCTCGCGCAGCGCATCCGCGAAGCCAATCACTTCTTGAATGCCGAAGTTGTGGCACGCGACATCGAGATGCACGTTTGCCATGTGTCCGATGGGCGAGACATCACCAGGCCCATGCCATGCGGTGCGGATGCTGAACGCTTCGCAGAGCGCGGCAAGTTTGCGCGCGGGCGTGAGGCCGCCGATTTGTGTGAGATGGACGCGGATGAAGTCAATCAGTTGATTGACGATGAGCGATTTCCATTCGACGGGATTGTTGTAGAGCTCGCCCATCGCAATTGGAATCGCAGATTGCTCGCGCAGGCGTGTGAACCATTCGATTTGTTCGGGCGCGAGTGGGTCTTCGAGGAAGAAGAGGCGATAGGGCTCCAAATTTTTTGCGAGGCGAATCACCTCGCTCGGCGCGAGTCGCTCGTGAACGTCGTGCAACAATTCGAGCTCAAAGCCAATCTTGCTACGGATATAGTCGAACAGTTGCGGCATCGCACGCGCATAAAGATCGGGGTCGTAATATGCGCCGGGTTGCGAGTTGGGTGGCGTGTCCAGACTCTTCATGTGGTGCGTCGCTTGCGTGTTGCCATCCGTCGGCCCCATGAAGTCGCGCGTGCGCATCCCGTAGCCACCCATCTGACAGCGAATGTAGTGATAGCCTTGCGCTTGATAGCGCAGCACGTTGTCCAACACTTCTTGCGGCTCACGCCCATCGGCATGACGATAAACCGCCGCGCCCTCACGACATTTGCCGCCGAGCAATTCATAGACAGGCAAGTTGGCGACCTTGCCCTTGATGTCCCATAGCGCCATGTCCATACCGGCAATGGCGTTGTTCTCGACGGGACCGTTGCGCCAATAGGGATTGACCATGCACAGTTGCCATAAGTCTTCGATGCGACTGGGATCGCGCCCGATGAGCAAGGGCTTGAGGTATTCTTCGACGCAGACTTGCACCAGCCGCGCGCGTTGCGTATAGGTCGCGCAACCGACGCCATACAAGCCCGCTTGGTCAGTCTCAACTTTGACGACGACGAGCGCAATGCCTGCGGGCGCGGTGATGATACATTTGAGATTGGTGATTTTCATGGAAGTAAACAGGAGTCAGTAGCTAGTAATCAGTAGTCAGTAGCTAGTAATCAGTAGTCAGTAGTCGGATTAGCTTTAATCCGACTACTGACTACTGATTACTGATTACTTGTGAGTAAATGGTTGCGGAATCTTACCATGAAAATTGAGCGTGTCAATGCGTGAAAAAATGCGCTTGCCCATTCGTGTGTGACGGGTTACAATGCGTCCCATGAGTTGCCCACTGCGATGAAAATTTTGCGCGCACAAATTAACACAAATGGAGCTATGGTCAATATGAAAATCACCAACATCATCCCCTATCCCGTTTGGGTCGGTAGTCGCAACCAGCTCATCGTGAAGGTCGAGACGGATGAGGGCGTCTATGGTTGGGGCGAATCGGGGTTGAGCGGACGCGAGTTGGCTGTGGTTGGCGCGCTGAAACATTACGCTGAGTTTTTGCGCGGCAAGGATCCGATGCAGATTGGGCGCATCTGGCAAGAGGTCTACCGCAGTCAATACTTCGAGGGGGGGCGCGTGCTGATGGCGGCGCTCTCCGCCATTGATATTGCTCTGCACGACATCGTGGGCAAGGCATTGAATGTGCCTGTCTATCAATTGCTTGGCGGCAAGCAACGCGAGCGCGTGCCTTGCTTTCCCACCGTGCCCATGCAGAGCGAAGCGCAATTGCTGGAGGGTCTGAAATCGCTGATCACCAATGGATGGAACGTGATTCGCACGGGCGTCGCGCATCCGAACTTAGGCGAGGGCGTCTTCGAGCCGCGCGAGTCCATTCCGCTCACGGCAAAATGGCTCGTCAAAGCGCGCGAGGAAATTGGCAGCGACACAGTGTTAGGCATTGACTATCATCATCGCTTGAGCGTTGCCGAAGCCGCGTCGTTTTGCCAACGGCTGCCGATTGGCACGCTCGATTTCATTGAAGAACCGATTCGTGATGAGACGCCCGAAGCGTATGAAGCGTTGCGGACAATGGTGTCTGTGCCATTTGCAGTGGGCGAAGAGTTCAGCAGCAAATGGCAATTCATTCCATACCTCGAGCGTCATCTGACCGACTTCGCGCGCATTGATGTGTGCAATGTGGGAGGGCTCACGGAGGCGCTGAAGGTCGCGGGGTGGGCAGAGGCGCATTACATTGATTTGATGCCGCACAATCCGCTCGGTCCCATTTGCACCGCAGCGACGATTCACCTTGCGGCTGCCGTCGCTAATTTTGCGTGGCTCGAAGTGCGGGTGTCGCAGACGGAGAACTTGGGTTTCTATGATGATGAGTTGTTCCCAACACAACCGCGCTTGCAAGCTACAAGTTTTCCCGTGCCAGCGGCAGCAGGGTTGGGCATTGAAGTCAACGAAGAGCTGGTAAAGGCGCAAGCGTTCAAGTTTTGGGAAGCGCCGCATTGGAAGCGACTTGATGGCTCAGTCACCAATTGGTGAAAATTTGACGCTCATATCAAGATAAAGCTGCGCTGAGGCAAAGGGCGCACTCTCGACGTGGTTTGTGGCACGCCCTCGGCGTTAGCGCACGCCTCCTCACCGTGCATAATTTCTGCTCATGAGCGAAATTTGAAAACCCAAATGGTCTTCGAGATTGTTTGGGTTTTCACACCGGGCGCAGTCACCAGAAAAATTGGGTTGACAATCGTCAATTTTTCAGTATAGTTCCCGCAACATTTAAGCGTTTGCGTAACCGTTTACGCCCTCTATTTTAGAATCTATGGCTACGATTCGAGATGTCGCCAAACTCGCGGGCGTCAGTACAGCGACAGTATCGCACGTCATCAACAACACGCGCGTCGTCCTACCCGATACGCGCCGCGCGGTGATGAGCGCCATCAAGCAATTGAATTATCGCCCCAGCTTGATTGCGCGCAGCTTGACGACGGCGCGCACGCACACGATTGGCGTCCTCGTCTCCGACATCACCTCCTCGGTTTATGCTCAACTTGCGCGAGGCATCGAAGAATATCTCGCGCCCTACCACTACCACATGCTGGTTTGCAACACCGACAACAACCCTGAACGCGAAGCCTTGTATCTCGACTTGCTGTTGCATCGGCGTGTGGATGGTCTGATTATCGCGCCTGCGACAGGCGTTGACCAACCTCATCTCGCAGACTTCGTGCGCGCGCATATCCCCATTGTCTATATGGACCGCAAGCCACCGAAGGTCTATGGTCCGACAGTGCAAGTGGATAATGTCGGCGTGGGGTATATGGCGACGGAGCATTTGCTCAAATTGGGGCATCGGCGCATCGGCATCGTCACACTCGGTTTGCAATATAGCCCCTCACGGGAACGCATCGAAGGGTATCGTTGCGCGCATCGGGAGTATAGGGTAACCATTGACGAAAATTTGATCGAAGCGAATTGTCCCACCACCGCTGTTGCAGTAGAAGCCATACGTCGTGTGCTGATGTTGCCGCAGCCTGCGACGGCGCTCATCACGACGCATTCGATTGCGGCGTTGCGCGTGTTGCGCGAGCTGGGCTTGAGCTATCCCGAAGCAGTCTCGTTGATTTTGATTGGCGATGCGCCGTGGTTGCAAGCCTTCAAACCGGTCAGCATCGTCGAATTGCCCATGATGGCCATGTGCCAAAAAGCAGTGGAGTTGTGCATGGAAGGTATCGCTGCGAGTCAAGAGCGCCGCCGCAACAACGGGTATGGCTCGCCCGCGCCGCAGTTTGAGGATGTGTGGATGACGGCGAAGCTAATTGAGCGGGGAAGTTGCAAACATATTGAACTGCATTAGAGTCATACGATACCATCACGAAAAATCGGCGCAGACTAAACAAAGGAGGTGATAAATTGATACGTTAGTGGATTTAAGTTGTAGTCTGATGCGCGGTACCTATTGCTTCACAAACCCAACCCATCACATTGACCTGAGCGACCGGTCGCTCAAGTCACATCTCCAAAAGGAGGAAGTCATGTCTAATTCCATTTCTCGCCGTAAGTTCCTCAGCCTCAGCGCCGGCGCCGCCGCGGCCGCGGCCCTTGCCGCGTGCAACCCCGCTGCGCCTGCACAACAAGCGCAACAAGCGCCCGCCCCCAGCGGCGCTCAACCCGCTGCGCAAGTGCCACCACAGACTGGCGGTCCTAAAGGTCAGTTCAAGATGTGGCAAACGACCATCGAGACGACCATTGACATCGCCCACTATAACTCTTTCTACGATTATTTCGACAAAGCGTACCCGAATATCAAGATGGAGAAAGAGTTCATCAACTATGGCGACATGCTCGACAAGATTCGCGTTGCGGTGCGCGGCGGCGGCGGGCCCAACGTCGCCACCTTGCCGATTTTGTGGGGCGTCGAATTTGCCGCCAATAAGTTCCTGCGCCCACTCAAGCCCGAAGACCTTGGCTATACCAAAGACACGTTCTGGCCCAAAGCGTTGAACTCGAACAAGTGGGACGGCGAGACCTACGGCGTGCCGACCAACAACGAGTGCATGGCGCTCATTTACAACAAAGAGCTGTTCAACAAAGCGAAGCTCGATCCCGAGAAGGGGCCCGAAACGTGGGAACAGCTCGCGGAATACTCGAAGAAAATCAAGATGGATTTGAACATCGCGGGTTTTGGCATGGTCGCGCGCTTGAACCACGGCAACACGCCGTTTCGCTTCATGCCGTTGGTGTGGGCGTATGGCGGCGGCGCGTTGGACGAAGCCGACGACAATCCCAATATGAAGACCGTGCGCCTCAACACGCCCGAGACGAAAGCCGCGTTGAAGTTGGCTTACAAGATGTACGCCGAGGACAAATCGGTGCCGACGGGCGCGTTGGACAACACACAGACCGAAAACCAAGAGCTCTTCATCAACGAGAAGGTGGCGATGATGATCAGCCATCCCAGCGAGTACGCCGTCATCTTGGAGAAGAAGCCCGATATAGCCGCGAAGATGAACTACGTGCTGATTCCGAAAGGTCCCGTGCGTCGCGCGGCGGTTTATGGCGGCTCGAACATCCACATCTTCAAGAGTACGACCGACGAGCAAATGCCCGCCGTGAAGGAATACATCAAAGTGCGTACGAACCCCGAATGGTCGAATCGCCTCGCGTGGTTCTCGAACCCCGGCAACCGCGAAGGCTTCAAGAACAGCTGGTTCGAGCTGCGCAAGGCGCAGACGAAGTTCTTGAACATCACGACGCAAATGCTGGAGTTTGGCATTCCGTTCCCCGTCATCCCCGAAGCAACGGAAATCATGAACCTCATCGTGCCAACGATGATTCACAACGCGCTCACAGGCAAGATGAGCGTGGATGCGGCGGCAGACGACGCTGCGAAGAAGACGTCGGAAGTGTTGGCGCGAAGGAAGTAAAAAGTAATCCGTGATTGGTCATTTGGTCGTTTGGTCGCTAGGTCATTGGGTTAATTGACTACCTGACCAAGTGACTATGTGACTAAACGACCCCCTGACCAAGTGACCATGCGACTCCCTGACCCAGTGACTTCATGCCCCAGGGCTATGCGACTATCGTGTATGATGATAGGACATGAGCATGATGGACGAGCGCTGATGACCATTGTGGGCATGATTCTGAACACCGTGGGAGCATATCGCTGCCCCGGCGAGAATGGAAATTTGTATTTGGTGCTGACAAAATACGAGAAGGTGATTAGCTAAGAGGCGCCCATGGCTCAATCTTCCGCACAACTTACGCAAACCGTCGTGGCGAGCGTTCCCGTCGCCCGCTCGCCCAATCTGCTGCGCCGCCTCGTGCGCCACCGCAGCGACTATCTTTACATCCTCCCCGCGCTCGGCGTGATGGCGCTGCTCATTGTGTATCCGTTCATCTACACGATTTACCTGAGCTTCTTCGAGACGCCCGCCTCGTCGCCCGAAATCTTCTTCATCGGTCTCGGCAATTTTGCCGAGCTGATGCGGAACGACATCTTCTGGCTCGTCATGCAGAACACGCTCGTCTGGTCCATCGGCGGCACGATTCTGCCGTTCATCCTCGGCACCATCGCCGCCATCCTCGTCAACCAAAAGTTGCCCATGCTCAACCTCGCGCGCGGCATTTTGATTGTGCCATACGTGCTGGGATTCGTCACCGCCTCGTATGCGTGGCGCTGGATGATGCACGGCGACTTTGGCGTCATCAGCATGACCTTGATGAACTGGGGCTGGATCAAGGAGCCGATCCCGTTTCTGCAATCGCCCACACTCATCATGCCCTCGCTGATTCTCGTCAACACCTGGAAGAGCTTCCCCTTCGTGATGATGATGATGCTCGCGGGTTTGCAGACAATTCCCGAAGACCTCTACAAGGCGGCGCGTGTGGACGGCGCAAGCGCCTGGGCGCAATTCTGGGAAATCACGATTCCACAACTCATTCCCGTTTCGATGGTGACGAGCTTGCTATTGTTCATCGCCAACATGAACTCGTTCACGCTCATCGAGATCATGACAGGTGGCGGGCCCGCGCATCTCTCCGAGATTCTGATTACGTGGATTTATCATGCCTCGTTCCAGACGTTGCGTTTCGGCTTGGCGTCGGCGGCGTCGGTGTTGCTGTTCATTGTCTTGATTATCTTTAGCGTCCTCTATGTCCGTGTGTTGACGGGCGGCGCGAAAGTGGAGGGCGCCGGATGAAACTCAATCGCAAACAACGAGCCGTGGCGAAAGCCATCGTCGTCTATTTCCTCACCGGGACGTTGGTCGCGTTTGCCGCGCTGCCGATGGCGTGGATGCTCTCGACCTCACTCAAGACAACCGACGAGCAATTTCTGATTCCACCCCGTTGGATTCCAGAAAACCCGACGCTGAACAATTACGCCAAAATTTTGAACCCCAACCTCTATGGCAGCGGCGGACGGTTCACGGTCTATTTCAACAACAGCATGATCATTTCGATTGCCAGCACGATCCTGTCGGTGTTAGTGTCGGTGCCCGCCGCCTATGCCTTCAGCCGCTTCAAGTTCCCGGGCAAAGATGTGGCGTACTTCGCAGTGCTAGTGCGGAACATGTTCCCGCTCATCGTGTTCCTGATTCCGATTTTTGTGATGATGCGAATTTTGCAGCTACAGAATACACTCTCAGGTCTAGTGCTGGCGTATCTGACGTTCACGTTGCCGCTCGCCATCTGGTTGCTCAAGGGCTTCTTGGACGGCATCCCACGCGAACTCGAACTTGCCGCGCGCATTGACGGGTGCACGCGCTTCGGCGCGTTCGTCCGCATCATCTTGCCGCTCACCGCCCCGGGCCTCGCCGCCACCGCGATTTACGCCTTCGTGCAAGCATGGAATGAGTTCGCCTTCGCGCGCACGCTCACCGAATCGGCTGCCCTCCGCACGTTGCCCGTCGGCTTATCGTATTTCTTCACCGAGAACCGCGCTGATTGGGGTGGCTTGATGGCGGCCGCCTTCTTGTTCAGCATTCCCGTCGTCATCGTCTTTATGATTTTGCAGCGCTTCTTCATCGCTGCATTGACGCAAGGCGCGGTCAAACAGTAGTCAGTAGCCAGTACCCAGTCATCAGTAGTCAGATTGCATGTCGTTCATTAACGAACCGCTCAAATCTGATACCTGACTCCTGACGATTGGCCGCTGACGACTGGCTACTGACCACTGACTACTGGATTCTCACCCATGGCTGAAGTCACTCTCAAAAACATTCTCAAACTCTATGGCGCGGTGCGCGCCGTAGATAATGTCTCGCTGACAATCAAAGATCAAGAATTCGTCACGCTCGTCGGTCCGAGCGGCTGCGGCAAGACGACGACGTTGCACAGCATCGCGGGACTCATCGAACTCGAAGGCGGCGAAATCTGGATTGGCAGCCGCAACGTCACCGAGCTCGATCCGAAAGACCGCGATATTGCCATGGTCTTCCAAAACTACGCGCTCTATCCGCACAAGAACGTGCGCGAGAATTTGGAATTTCCGTTGCGGATGCGCGGCGTGGACAAAGCGACGCGCGAGCAGCGCATCCAGCGCGCGGCGCAGATGCTCGGCATCGAAGGCTTGTTGGATCGTCGCCCCAAACAACTGTCGGGCGGACAACAACAGCGCGTCGCGTTGGGGCGCGCCATCGTGCGCGACCCCGCCGTGTTCCTAATGGATGAGCCGCTCTCCAACCTTGACGCCAAATTGCGCGTGCAGATGCGCACCGAGATCAAGCACTTGCAGGAAGCACTGCAAGCGACGATGATCTATGTCACGCACGACCAGATGGAAGCGATGACCATGTCTGATCGCATCGCCATCATGGACAAAGGCAAGCTGCAACAACTTGGCACACCTGACGAGGTGTTCAACAAACCAGCCAACACTTTCGTCGCAGGCTTTATCGGCAGCCCGCCGATGAACCTCATCCCCGCGACGCTGCGGCGCGAGAATGGGCTGCCGCGCTTGCAGATGGAGAACGTCACGTTCACGCCGCGCTCCGAGCGAGCGCAAGCCATTCTCAATAAAGCGCCGCACGAGCAACTCATCGTCGGCGTGCGCCACACGGCCTTTCGCATCGGCGCGGCGGCGCAGAGCGATGGCATTCCCACGCAAATCTACACCGTCGAACCGACGGGCGACACAACTTTCGTGCAAGCGCGCATTGGCTCGCAGCTCGTCACCGTCAGCACGACCGAGCCAAACTTCCGCGCCAGCAGTGGCGACGCGATCTCGCTCACCATAGACGAGAACCGTTTGTATCTCTTCGACGCGCAAAGCACGGTTGCATTGGAATGATCGTATGCTGTGAAGAAGAAAGAAGAAAGACCTGATTGCATATCAGGTCTTTCTTCTTTCCGCTGACTACGCAAAAAAATCTTCATCGCCCGGCGGCAAGTATGCTCTTGCCTTTTCT
>CAZDYP010000011.1:12576-50892 GCA_964509505.1 uncultured Anaerolineae bacterium
TGACTACGCAAAAAAATCTTCATCGCCCGGCGGCAAGTATGCTCTTGCCTTTTCTGCGTTAAGCTCCACCCCCAAGCCCGGCTTGTCCCACACTTCGATTAGACCATCTTTGACGATGGGATTGGGCAAGCCATCCACGATGTCGTACCACCACGCAGGGTTGCCCACAGGATACTCGAAGGCGATGTAATTATCGGGCATGGTCGCGCATACATGCACTAATGCCGCCAGTCCGATGAGACCATCGAAGATGCCGTGTGGCGCGATCAAGATGCCGTGCAAATCCGCGTACTCCGCGACCCACTTCAACTCGGCGATGCCGCCCACATCGCACGGATCGGGTCCGATGATGCTGACGGCGTGTTGCTCGATCAAATCTTTGAAATTTTGCCGCAAGTAAATCTGCTCGCCGGTGTGAATGGGCGTCGTGGTGCTGCGCGTCACGTCGCGATACACGTCGGCATTCACGTATGGCACATAGTCGCCCGTCAACGTATCTTCGAGCCACATCACATTGAGCGGCTCCAACGCCTTCGCCAAGCGAATCACATCGGTCACCATCCACCCCGGCCCACAATCCAATGCGAGTCCAACTTCATCACCTAACACCGACTTCATTGCCTCGACACACGCGATGATGTGCTTCAAGCCGCGCTCGGTGAGCAAGCCACGATTCGGATGCGGCGCTCCTTGTTGCAGTTCACCGTAGAAAAAATTAGGAACGTGGCTCGGCATGGGGCTGTGAAACCCAATGCCCTGCTTGATGATGGTGAACCCTTCTTTCGCCGCTTTCATTTGCGCCATGTTGTCGGCGTAAGCTTGCGGCGTGTAGCCGTTCATTGGAAAACGCACTGCGCCATTGTACACGCGGACGCGGTCGCGGACTTTGCCGCCCAGCAGTTTATACACAGGCACGCCCGCCGCTTTGCCTGCGATGTCCCACAATGCCATCTCAATCGCGCTGACAGCGCTGCCCCATGGCTTGAAGCTGCCCAAGCGGCGAATCTTACGCATCACGCGCTCGACGTTGGTCGGGTCTTCGCCGACGATGTATGGCTTATAGAACAAGATGTGCGGCTTGAGATACGACTTGGTGTTCTCGACTTCGCCATAGCCATAGAGACCCTCGTCGGTCGTGATACGCACCACAGGATTTTGCCCCAACACCGTGCATTTCACATCGGTAATTTTCATGCGCCACCTCATAAAGAATAGCTGATCTGCAACGTGAGCGCAACCGCGCACTCGCTCGCACAGCAGGCGCATTCTAGCACATTTTTGCGTTACCGCTCCACATCCCCCATTCCATTCAACCCCAACCCCAACAGCAGCAACATCAGCCCGGGCATCAGCGCGATCCACCACGCATCAGCGATGTAGTCGCGTCCATCGGCGATGAGACTTCCCCAACTGGGTTGCGGCGGCGGCACACCCAAGCCCAAGAAGCCCAACGACGCTTCAAACAAAATGATTTGCGCTGCCAGCAAGGTCGCCAACACACCCAACGAGCTCCACAGATTCGGCAAGATGTGCCGCAGGATGATGCGTGCGCGTGTTGCGCCCAACGCTTGCGCCGCCAACACAAATTCTTGTATGCGTAAGACGAGTGTCTGGGCGCGGGTCACACGAAAGAACGTGAGCCAGCTCGTTGCGCCTAAGATGAGGATAAGGTTGACGGCGCTGCTGCCCAACACGGCGACGACGGCAATCGCCAGAATCAAATAAGGTATGGCTTGCTGGATGTCTGCGATGCGCGACAACCAGGTATCCGCACGCTCACCCATGAATCCTGCAATGAGTCCAAGACTGACGCCGAGACTGAAGGCGAGCAGTGTGGATGCGCCCGCAATCAGCAATGAGGCGCGCGCCCCGAACCACACGCGACTCCACACATCACGCCCCAACGCATCCGTGCCGAACCAAAATTGCGCCGACGGCGCGTGTAACCGTGCCGACAAATCTTGCGCGAGCGGATCGTGTGACGTAATGAGCGGCGCGCAGAGAGCGCCGCTGATGATGAGCGTCACGATGAGCGCGCCCACCAAGCGAGGGGAAACACGAAACGCTCGCGGTGACCATGCGCGCATGAACGCCAACGACATCCGCATTGGACGCTGCCCCACACGCAGCAGCGGTTTGATTGTTAGCGCAGCTGAATTTGTGGATTTAACCATACATACACCATATCCAAAACCAAATTGATCGCCGCCACACACGTTGCGGAGACAATGACAAACGCTTGAATCAACGGCACATCGCGCGCGGTGATGGCTTGCAGCGTCAAGCGTCCCATGCCCGGCAACGCGAATACCGCTTCGGTGATGAGCGCGCCGCCGAGCAACGTGCCAAGCTGCAACGCGCTGAGCGTCACCAGCGGAATCGCCGCGTTACGCAGCGCATGACGTAACCACACGCCCCGACGCGGCAACCCTTTCGCATGAGCCGTGCGAATGTAATCCTGCTTCAACACGTCGAGCAAATTTGCGCGCAACAATCGCGCCAACGTCATCGCAGGCAAGACGGCGATGGTGAGCGTGGGTAACACGAGACTGCGCCAATCGTCAAAGCCCGACGACGGCAACCAGCGTAACGTCACGGCGAAGACGAGTATCAACACCAATGCCAACCAGAAATTGGGCGCGGCTTGTCCGCAGACCATCAACAGACGCGCGAACCCCTCCGCATACGAGCCGCGCCATAACGCTGCCACGCTACCCAACGGCAATGCGATAAAGACAGCTGTGAACAAGCCCAACACGGCGAGCGTGATGGTTAGTGGCAGACGCGCTAACACTAACGACAGCGCAGACTCACGATACCGCAACGATTGTCCAAAGTTACCCCTCACGGCGCGAGCAATGAAGCGGACGTATTGTATGGGCAATGGTTGATCGAAGCCGTACGCTTGACGAAAACGCTCTACATCCTCGCGCGGCGTGTCAAGTGGCAACAACGCTGCCACAGGGTCGCCGCTCGCATACGTCAACGCAAACACGACGAGCGAGACGCCGAAGATGACGAGGACGCTTTGGAAGAGACGGTTAAGTAGATAGCGAAACATGAGACAAGCTACAGGATACACGATGCAGGATACACGATGCAGGATACACGATGCAGGATGAACACTCTCATCTTGCATCATGTATCTTGTATCGTGTATCTTGTAGCTTGTATCCTGCATCAATCTATTGGACTGAAACGCCACTGACTACAATATAGCTGCGCGGATGCGCCTTCCATCCGACCACGCGTTTGCTCACGCCATAGATGTTTTGGTTCATCCACAAATAGAGCGCGAGCGGGTCGTCGTTCAAGACTTTGCCGAGCTTCGCATACGTTTCTGCGCGCTTGGTTTGATCGAGCGTGTTCAGAGCGTCGGCGATGAGCTTATCAGCTTCTGCGTTCTTGTAGCGCGAGAGGAACCCATCCGATTTCGCCCAGAAGTTCAGCGCGTTGGATGGATCGAACATGCCACTCCAACTCGCGGCGATCAGGGGCGAGGTTTTCTTCTTGCCCCAGTTGTCATTGAAGGCGCCGAGGTCGAGACGGCGAATCGTCGCGCGCACGTTGAGCTTGGCGAGCTCGCCGATGACGGCTTCGATGGGCGCAAGCTTCGCCGTCGCCGTCGCATCAATCACCACGTCAAAGCCATTTGCATAGCCCGCTTCACTCAACAAGGCTTTCGCTTTCGCCGCATCATAAGGATACGGTTTCACGTTAGCATCATAGCCCAACGTCAAGGGCCCGATGGGACTCGCAATGCGCTTGGCGTAACCTTGTTGCACGTTCTTGATGATGCTTTCGACATCCACGCCATAGTTCAACGCTTGGCGCACGCGCTTATCGGCGAGCGGTGTGTTGGGCGCGTCGGTCACGCAGAAGATGAATTGTTGTTGCGGCGCGTCTTTGGCGACGATGGCGATGCCTGCTTCTGCTGCGCCTTTTACCTGATCGGGCGGCAAGTCTTGCATGATGTCCACCCGCTCTGTCTTCAAATCGGCGAGGCGTGTAGAGGCTTCGGGCACAGGGCGAAAGATCACCTGTTGCGCCAGCGGCTTGCCCTTGAACGAACCATTCCAGTAATTCGTATTCGCCTCCAGCGTGATGTGATCATCTTTGACCCACTCGACAAATTTGAATGGGCCCGTGCCGATGGGCTTCTTCGCAAATTCCGCATCGCCCACTTGCTTCACGTATTTCGGCGGCACAATGGCGAGCTGCGCGCTCAGATTGTCGAGAATTGCCGCATCGGTTTTGCTAAGGATCAGTTGTACGGTGAGGGGGTCAACGATTTTCACTTCTTTGATATTCTTGAAGTTGCCACTGAACACACTTTTCAGTTCAGGGTTAAGCATGCGCTCGACCGAAAATTTTACGGCGTCTGCATCGAAGGCTTCGCCGTTATGGAACGACACGTTCTTGCGGAGTTTGAATTCCAACGTCGTATCGTTCACGACCTGCCACGACTCCGCTAACCCCGCGACAAGCTTGCCATCAAAGTCGCGCTCGATGAGGTGATCGAACAAAGCTTTCATCACCGACTCGCCCGCAATCTGATTCACTAGATACGGATCCATGCTTTGCGCGTCAACAGTTTGCGCGACGACGAGCTTACCCTTTGGACTGCTCGACGGCGGCACTTGCGCGCCTGTGGGCGGCACGGGCGTCGGCGCACACGCGATCAACAGACACAACCACAGCACCACGAAAAACTTTTTCATGAGTTCCCCTCCTTTGGAAATTGAAAACTAAAGATTGAAGATTGAAAAACAGGAAGCGAACCTTTAATGCCAAAGCATCGCTTCGCCGTCTTTAATCTTCAATCGTTAATCTTGTCTTCAAAGCAAAAGCCCCAAAGCCAAACGACCTCGGGGCAGACGCGCGGAACAATTGCGGATTTGAGATTGCAGCTTTCAGATTGAACACGCCACATGCTGACGCGCACTCTGCCATCTGCAATAACCAAACGCCCGTAGCCAGAACGACGACTACGGGGCGCACGAAAGTAATTGGTAATTGGCGCACAATCCCCAATTACTCATTACTTTTTTCCCTTCTTTCAATCCGGACTATACCGTCGGCTGCGGAATTTCACCGCCTCATGTGCTTCGACATGCTCAGCACTCGTGGGCTATACCACCGATCGGGAATTGCGACGCGCATAGCGTGTCGCTCACCCTGCCCCGAAGGTTTTGTATTCAGTTGGCGATAGTATAACGCGATGAGCGTGTGTGGTCAATTGCAAAACAGCTCTTGCGGGTTTAGGAAACCTGCGAGGTCCGCTTTTGATTGTTATGCCGCCATCAACACACCGCCATCAATGTTGAAGCCCTGTCCTGTCACGACCGACGCTTCTTTGCTTGCCAAATAGACGGCGAGCGGTGCGACCTCGTGCGGCTCAAGCCGCCGACCCAATGGTGTCGTAGTTGCCTCGTGTTCTTCGATGGTTCTGCCCAGTCGTTTCGCATCATAGGCGACACGCAGGTTGTTCAACTTCGTGCGCACAGGACCGGGACAAATCGCGTTGACGGTGATGCCTTGCTTCGCCGTCTCTAACGCCAGCGTCTTGACCAAGCCCATCACCCCGTGCTTGCTTGCCGCATACGCCGCGCCATGCAGTGACCCCGTTTTGCTGTTAATCGAAGCCGTCATGATGATGCGTCCATAGTGGCGCTCGATCATGGCGGGCAACGCTTTCTTTGAAAACAGATACGGCACAGTGAGATTGACGTACAGCATCGTCTCCCAAAAATCGTCATCGTAATTCACGACGGGCTTGGGGTTCGCGCTGCTGCCGATGCCCGCGTTGTTCACCAAGATGTCAATGTGTCCCAACGCTTGAGTGGCTTGCGCCCAGACTTCAGCCGTCGCACCGCGTTGCGCCAAATCGGCGACGATGCTCACGCATTGCACACCCATGCCGCTAAACTCTTTTTGTAACGTCGCGAGCTCAGTAGGTGAGCGTCCTGTGATGGCGACATTGGCGCCCTCTTGCGCGAATGCGCGCGCAATCGCTTCGCCAATGCCCCGACTCGCGCCCGTAATCAATGCGTTTTGATCTTTGAGTTTCATGGTGTCTCCTGGTTAATTGGTTGGTTTGATAGTGGGTTAGTTGGTTGAACTAATCAACCAACTAACTCACTAATTCACTGTTGACTGTTCACTGAACACTGAACACTGCTTTTACCCCATCGCCCGTTCCACGTTGATGCGCCCTGCGTGCGCCGCGCGACGGAAATGTGCGATGGTTTGCTGCACGCCGTCTATCAATGGAATCCATGTGATGGGACCGAGCGCCCAATTGAGTTCTGTGTCATCTACGCCTTCCGGTATTGGTAAGGCGATGGGTTCGAAGGTAATCTTGCCCGCCATTTCTGGCGCAGCTGCGTCAATCGCCTCTACGACGTTTTTGATATGCGTCGTGCTGCCGCCGAGATTGAACACGGGCGCACCGTCCAACGGCTTGCGCGCAGCCGCCACACACACACGCGCCGCATCCTCCGCATATTGCAACACGACCACGCCGCCAAATGAGATGCGGTACGGTTTGCCGATAGCCGCAGCCACCATCGCTTTCGTTGGCGTCGAGGTCATGCCCTGATCGCGCCCAGGTCCATAGATGACGTGCGGACGCAACCCCGTGCTTGTGAGACCATAGTCTTGCCAGTAGATGCGCGCGGTTTCTTCATTAGCATGTTTAAACACGCCATACAACGTCGTCGGCCAATGCCGTGCGTCGTGCGCGAGTGGTCCTTGGGGATACAGGTCAGGTGTGCCATAGACGCCGACGGAGCTCGCATACGCCAAGCCTTGCACTTGCTCCCTGTGTCGCTTCGCCACTTCGAACACAATCGTCGTGCCAACCACATTCACCCGCGCGCCCTGCACGGGATCGGCGCGCACGAACGGCACTTGCAGCGCGGCGAGGTGGACGATGTGTGTGATGCGATGGTCCACGACGGCTTTTTCAAACGCCGCGAAGTCGGTGATGTCGCCGTGAATGAAGGCGATTTTCGCCAGCGCCGCATCGTCCATGATCAATTGCAAGCGATGTGGATTGCCCGGCAAATCGTACGTCCACACAGGCACGCCTTCATTGACGAGTTGGCGCACCGTCCACGCGCCGATGCAGCCCAGCGCGCCCGTTACCAAAAATCGTTCGTCGGTCATTGTGTCTCCCGATTTTCTTTTCAATCGCCGCGCCATTATAAACTGACTTGCGACAGAATACGCAAATTGGATTGACGCCGCTATCTGCGCGGAGTATCATAGTGGCGTGAGCATAGCAAAGTTTTAAGAGACATATATGCCATCCCCTTTTCCCGGCATGGATCCCTACATCGAAGACCCTGACATCTGGACAGATTTTCATCACGACCATCATGCGTCAAGAAGAACTCAGGGGCAACGGGCTGCAATATCGCTAACTGAGGTTCAATGAAAACCAGCGCCCAAATAACACACAGGCACAAAGAATCAAAACTCTTTGTGCCTGTGTCTTTTGCTATCTACGTTTCACGCTTCACGCCTCACGCTCCGCGCTCCACGCCGCGTTCCATTTCCAACAACTTCCGCTTCCGCTCCACGCCCCAGCGATAGCCCGTCGGTTTGCCGTTGCTGGCGATGGCGCGATGACATGGCACGACCAATGCTGTTGGATTCGTCGCGCACGCCCGCCCCACCGCGCGCGATGCCTTGGGCTTACCGAGCTGCGCCGCGAGCTCGCCATACGAGCGTGTCTGTCCATAAGGAATCGCGCGCAACGCATTCCACACCTGCTTTTGAAACGCCGTGCCTTGCACGTCGAGCGGCAAGTCCAAATGGGGTTGCTTGCCATTAAGGTGACACACAATTGCGTTCACCCACTCGCCTAACCCCTCTATCTGACTGTGAATCTCGGCGGCGGGATAATCGCGTCGCAACGCGCCGATGAGCTGCGCGTCTGAATCGCCAAGGCTGATGAAGCAAATGCCCTTCGCTGTCGCCGCAACCAGCAAGCGCCCCAACGCACAAGCCACAATCGTGTAACCGATTCTCACGCCCACTCCTCCACGCTGATATGCGCGCGGCGTCATGCCCAGGTGCGCGTCAGTCTTTTCGTACAAGCGACTACTCGAACCATAGCCCGCCGCATATAACGATTCGGTCACGTTGTCGTTCGTTTTGAGCTCGGCTTTCACTTGGTGCAAGCGACACGCCTCGGCATATTGCTTCGGCGTCACGCCGATGATGCGCTTGAAGGTTTTTTGCAAATGGTTCGGGCTCAGGTGAAATTGCTTGCTCAGGGCGTCGAGTGTCAATGGGGCGTCGAGGTGTGTTTCGATGTGACGTGCGATGCGTTGCATGAGCTCGGTGTTGGGATTCGGAATCACGTCGGAGTTAGGATGGCAACGTCGGCACGGGCGAAACCCCTCACGCTCTGCGTCTAGCGTGTGCGCGAAGAACAGGACGTTCTCGCGGTGCGGTCTGCGTGAGGGACACGAGGGGCGACAATAGATATGCGTCGAGCGCACGGCGAATACAAATTGTCCATCGGCGTTGCGATCGCGCTTGAGCGCCGCCTGCCACATCGTATGTTCGTTCATAGGAAGCTCCTCTTCGATTAGACCTTGCGGGTCTTCGAGACTCGCGAGGTCTTTCGCTGTTTGTAAGTGTTGCTTCCGATTATAGTCATGCCGCCTATACATATCTATCCGAATCTGGCGATTCAAATTAGTCGCTCGGCGTTAGTTGCTCGTTGCTAATGACCAGCGACGAGTGATGAGCGACGAGTGTGGTCTCGCGCAAATCTTCGCCGCTATAGTTCCATAACGCTTTCGCATATTTGGCGACGAGCGCCACCGAAAGCAAACAGCCGATGCCGCCGCTGACCACAGCAAACGGCGTCCCTAGCCAACTAGCGACGAGCCCCGCTTCAAAGTTGCCGAGCTGCGGTCCGCCCATCGCAAAGATGATGTTGATCGAAGTGAGACGCCCCCGCAGATAATCGGGCGTGGCGAGCTGGCGAATGGTCTGGCGCAGAATCATGCTGATGGTGTCGCCCGTGCCCGTCAAACCAAAGCAGATGGTCGCCAACCAAAAGTTATCGGTCAAGCCAAACAACGTCGTCGCCGCGCCGAACAAGCCAACCGCCCACAACATCACCACCCCGGGCCGCTTGAACTGTCCGCGCGTGGACATGAACACGCCCGCTAGAATCGAACCAACGGAAGGCGCAGCCGAGAGGAGACCGTAGCCCTCCGCGCCCACGCGCAAAATGTCTCTGGCGACGGCGGGCAACAGCGCGTCCGCCGATGCGAAGAATGACGCGAAGAAATCCATCAACATCGCCGACGCAATCACGGGCGAGCGTCGCAAGTAACGAAACCCTTCCAGCAAACCTGACAGGCTGATGGCTTTTGTCTCGACTTTTTCGCGCACGACGGTTTTGATAAGTACTAAGGCTATGAGGGTCGCCAAGAAACTGACGGCGTTGATGAAATACACCAACCCCAATCCGCCCGCGCTGCCAATCAACAAACCGCCCACGCCGGGCCCGACCACGCGCCCTACCTCCGACATAATCGAGTTGAGGCTAAACGCATTCGCGATGTGCTTGCGCGGCACGAGGTTGGTAATCATCGCTTGGCGTGAGGGCCCATCGAACGAGGCAGCCGCCGCCGTAATGAACACGGCGGCGTAGATGAGGGGCGCGTTGACGTAGCCTGTGATGGTCATCATGGCGAGCGCGGCCGCCGTCAGCATCATCGTCGTCTGCGTGAACAGCATCACCTTGCGGCGGTCTTGCGCGTCGGCGACGAGACCGCCCAGCAAGCCGAAGATGATGACGGGCAGCACGCGAAACAAGCCAATCAGCCCCAAGGCAATTGGGTTGTCGGTCAATTGATAAACGTGCCAGGCAATCGCCGCGCGTTGCATCTGCGTACCTGCTTGCGAGACGAGCTGCCCCAGCCATAATAAACGAAAGTCACGATATTGCAAGGCGGCGAATGAACCAGATTTCATGCAAGATAACCCCAGCGCAGAAATTAAAGATTGAAGATTGGAAATTAAAGACTAAAGACTGTAGGACAAGTTTTTAACTTGTCCACGTGGGCAAGTTAAAAACTTGCCCTACACCCGCCGTAACGGAATTAATTGCTTACATTTCATAAGAGGACTTAGACACAAAGACTTCGTGTTCTTTGTGACTTCTAAGTCCCTCTTTTCTTTAATCTCCAATCTTTAATCTTTAGTCTTTATTGTATCTGCGTCTGCGGCGCGCGCGTCACGGGCGCGGGCTGTGTGCGGCCCCAGGCGAACAGCGCATAGCCGAGCAGTCGCAAGCCCGCGCTGACCATCAACGCGCCGCTCAGCCCGATGGTGGTGGCGAGCGTCGTGCCGATGAGCGGCGCGCTCATGCGTGGCAAGTATTCGAGGCTTTGCGCGATGGAGACAAACGTCGTGCTTTGTTTCGGTGGCACCGTTTTCATCAGTTCATCAAAGAACACGAGGTCGAGTCCTGCTTGAAAGATGCCCGCGAGCATGGCGTAAAACGCAATCCATTCGACCTGCAACGTGAGCGCGGTCAGCGCGGGATACCACGCGAGACCGAATGTCGTCGCCAACAACACAAAACGCGAACCGCGTCGTTTGGTCTGGCGTGTCCAGAAATAATAGCCAAGCAGCATGATCGCCGTTTGCCCCGTGTTGATGATGCCAATCCACCAATCGCTGGCGTGAACTTCGCGCACGAAGTAAAGTGGGAACAGCGGTACCGAGAGCGCGCTGCCCGACATATAAACGAAACGCTTTGTCAGAAACGATACGAAGGGGCGCTCGCCGCGAATTGTGTTGAAGTAGTTCTTGAGGCGCTCGCCGAGAGGCAATCCAGCCGCGCGCGGCGCACGCTCGTTGTCGGAGATGACAATGCTGCCCGAGTAGTAGAGGCTGATGAGACCGCCCACCGATAGCGCCATGAACACGATTTGATAGTTGAAAGGAAAGTCGAGCAGGTCGAGTGTTTGCCCCACCACCGCCACTGTGATTGCTGTGGTCAAACCGAGAATAGACCAACGACGGCTCATCAATTCGTAACGTCCTTTGGGACCCGCGACGGCGTTCATCACGACCGAGAAGCAGACGTTGACGATGGTTTGCGGCAGCGTGGCCGCAGCCCAGATGAGCAGCACCACAGGCACGGCGAGGTCGGCAGGAGCGAGAAATGGCACGATGCCCGTGAGCGCATACGCCGAGATGACGATGGCGCGCGCGCGGCTGAACCAGGGCACGACGTTCTTGCGTGTCTGCAAAAACCGTCCGACCAGAATTGCCAGCAAAATGCCTGTGAAGGCAGGCATCGCCGTGAGCAAACCGACTTGCGTGTTGCTCGCGCCCAGCCGCGCGAGGAAGACGGGCAGGAACGGCGCGGTCGCGCTCGCAATGCCGACGCCAATCGCGTCAATCTGCACGTTGATAAAATTTTTGCGTTGTTGCGGCGTGGCGTCCTCGGGCGCGGATGACCAATGGAAGATACTCATGTGGCGGATAGCAAATAGCCAATAGCCGATAGCGAATGGCGGATAGCAGACAGCATGATAGTTGGAGTTGAGAGTTTGTCTAACTCGCAACTCAAACTCGCAACTCAAACTCGACAACTAGGGGTTGATGATCGCTCGCTTTCGTCTCGTCTATGATAACCTGTGCGGAGGTGATGCGAATGTCGTGCGACGCCCAGACGTGATCAATCGCGCCATGCCAGCCGTCGTCGGTGCGCGCGCCGAGCGGTCCCGCTGGAAACGTGAAGCGCGCGTCGCCGCTCACGCCGCACACCGCGCACGCTTCTTGAAAATGGTCGCGCAACGGTGTGAGCTCAGGTGCATCGGGATCACAATTGAAATCGCCCATGATGATGGTGGGCAAGTCGCCATACCATGCGCGCGCGAACTCTGCGAGCTCGATTACTTGGCGTTCGCGTTGATCGGGTGTGAGACCGAGATGGGTGACGATGATTTTGAATGGGCGAACACGCCGGTTTGCTCCTACGGTTGCGTCGGGCGTAGGGGTAGAGCGAAGTGTTTGTGCTGCCTCAGCGATGACGGCGCCCAATGCCACCCGTTGCTCGCTATCATGTCGCGGACGTTTATCGGCATCGGGATAAGTGGGGCGAAACAACAAACGTCGCTCGTGAGTTTGAATCGGAAAACGCGAAAGGAGCGCGATGCCATACAAGCCGGTGTCATGCTGCATGGCGGGCGCATACAAACCGCGCATCCGCAAACGCCGCGTCAACCAATCGGTCTGTGCGACGAAGTTCGTGCGCGGCTGGTTCTCGTCCACCTCTTGCACACCCAGCACATCGGGCGCATACATTTCGATGAGACGCGCAACCGCTTCGAGTCCGTCAGGGTGATGGCGTCCCGCTTTGATGTTATAGGTCATAAAGCGCATGGTGTGATTCTAAACGAGGGTTCGCCCATCCGCCAAATAGTTAGCAGGGCGAAGGAGTTTAGTCGCTTGGTCGGTTAGTCGGTTAGTCGCTTGGTCATGCGGCGAAACAACCAGAAGATCATTCGACTACATGACCAAGCGACCAAGTGACTACCTGACTATCACCGCCGTGTCTGCCCAATCAATGGATTGCGCGCTGGCGCGAGCGCGGCAACCACCGGCAGCGTTGTGCCCTTGCGATCTTTGTACCACGCATGCGCCTCGAAGCGTGGGTCGGGGTGGCCGCCTGCTTGATTAGCGATGAGCCAAGGCGTGAACGCTAA
Organism: uncultured Anaerolineae bacterium; assembly: GCA_964509505.1. Classification (GTDB taxonomy): domain Bacteria; phylum Chloroflexota; class Anaerolineae; order JACRMK01; family JACRMK01; genus CAZDYP01. The sequence continues at coordinate 25,329 of CAZDYP010000011.1, forward strand.
GTAATACGGCGGCGCTTGCTCAAGCATGTAGCGATACGCGTAGAGTGTCATCGCCGTCACGTCGTCGTTGGTCACGGGCGGATAGCGCGGGTCGTCTTGATTGCCCGCAATCGCGCCGCCTTCGGTTGAGATGATCGGAATCTCGTAGCCGAAGCGTTCCGTGAAGATGCGCTCATACGCCTCGAATTTGCGAAACCCATTCGAGTCTGCATGAATCGTGTCGGCAACGTAGTAGCCGCCTTGCGCGCGCGGCAACCGCGATTGTTGGCGCGCACGGTTGATGGCGTTCACTTGCGCCGCCGTGAGTTTGCGTTGTGCGATTTCATCAGCAGATAAAAGCGTGCTGCGCAGGTTCACGTCGTCTTCAGGATAATCCACAGGATGATTCAAAAAATAGTTGTGCAACGGCAACCATGCGCGACGTAGCAAGTCTGTCTTGCCGCGCGCTTTGATTTGGTCGAGGAATTCGCGCAAAAATTTCAAATCGTCGTAATCGCCGCCGGGCGCGAGGCTCGGCAAGCCCGGATAGCCGCCGGCTTGCGCGATGGCTTCGGCGGCAGGCAGCCACAACTCCACGAGGCGCGAGACGTTGATACGCTCGTCGTCGCGCCAACCGCCTGCTTTGCCCGCGATGTTCGGCTCGTTGTAGAGCTCGATGTAACCGACGCCCAGGCTCACGGCGGCGCGCGTCAATTCAGATAGATGTTCATACGGCTCGTTGAATGGCTTATAGACGCGCATGATGGGCATGATGCCACGCGCGACAAGCGAGCGCACCAGATACTCGTGGTCGAGCTTGGGGCTATCGCCATTGAGAAACTTCACCCACTTGATGCCCATGCTTTGCGTTTCGGCGACGAAATAATCCACCACCTCTTTCGGCTGTGCGAACAACGTCGGCGCCCAATGCACACCCCAACCGTTGTCTTGTGGTGGGCGTGGGAACGCGCGCAATGGCGAGGGAGGCGTTGGCGTAATAAAGATGATGGGAGTAGTGGGAACTACGATTGGAGTAGAGACAAAAGTGGGAGTGCGAGTAGGGACGAGGGGCGTGGGAGTGGATTGGCTTGTACATGCAACGATGATGATGAACAAGACACCCCAGCTCAATGCTAACACAAGGAAGAACTTACTGCGTCTCTGTTTCATGGATGATTCAATACGTCATAGTCATGGCGAGCGAAGCGAAGCCATCGCTACTGTGTGAAGGAGATTGCTTCGCTCCGCTCGCAACGACGACTAGCTATTCAATCTTTGCAGCGACTTGCTGCCATACACAATCTGTGGGCCAATTTCGGCGAAGCCGAATGAACGATAGAGATGCTGCGCATTGTCGTTGCCGATGGTCGTCTCTAGCACACAACGCCGATAGTCCATTGCCGATAATGTTTTTAGCGTGCGCGCGATGAGCTGGCGCGCATAGCCGCGATTAGTGTAGGCGCGGTGCGTCACGACTTGCGCCAACAGCGCGCATTGCGGTGCGTTCTCTATGACGAGCGTCGCGCTGTGAAAAGGTGGCGTCAATGGCGTGACCAGCGAAGCCTGATGCACAAACCTGCCATAGTATTCCTCCATCACATCACGCGTATGGTCAATCCATTCGGTTGCGTCTTCACCCGCATCGTCAATCGTATCACGATATGCCTCGTATAGCAGCTCGCCCACACGGTCAACGTCGCTCGCCATGATGGAGCGCACGCTCTGGGTGATGGGATGCGCGGTATTGCTTGTGATAGAGATAGGCAACGCGACCTGCATCGTCGTGCGACGTTTGTATGCCGTGAAGCCGAGCCGTTCAAACGCCGACCAGCACGGGGCGAAGACGATGACGCGCATGGTCGGCGCGCGCTGCTCCCATGCCCGACGCAGCAAGGCTTGACTCACTTGCTCTGCGAGGCCGGGCAGGGCATACAATCCTAAATCACGCACCAGCAGCACGGCGTCCAACAGGGGTGCGGTCACACGCCCAACCAACACCTCATCCTGAAAAATCAAAAAGGCGTTGTCTTGCAGCAGGCGGGGCCAGCGTTGATAGTCGCGCAAGATGGCAGCCTCGCCAGGCCAGGCGGGCAGCCACAACGTCTCGCGTGTGATGCGGATGAATTGGTCGAAGTTGTGCGCGGTGACGAGCTCGAAGTGAAGCGAAGGCATAGAAAAAATGGCGAGACTTCGCACACACGAAGTCTCGCCAAATCATTAAGCCATCAAGGCGTCATCACATGGTCAACGATGCTTCGGGCGTGGGTTCGTCTGTTTCCTCAGCGGGACCTTTGCCCACGATCTTAATGTCCGCTGGATTGACAGAATTGAGCGACAGCTCGGCGCCATTGCGGTCAGCCAACACACGGTCACCGGTGCGGAAGCGCCCTGAGAGCAATCCTTCCGAAAGCGGATCTGCCACCATGCCTTGAATCAAGCGCTTCAAGGGACGCGCGCCAAACGAGGTATCGTAACCTTTTTCTGCTAACAACTCTTTGGCTGCATCGGTTGCCGCCAATGTGATGGCGTGTTCGGCGAGCTGCGGCATCAGTTTGTTCAATTCGAGCTCGACGATTTGCTTGATCTCATCGCGGTTGAGCGCGCTGAACACGATGGTGCTGTCCACACGGTTGAGGAACTCTGGGCGGAACATGTTCTTCAATTCTTTCAACACCTTCTCCTTCATGCGCTCGTAGCGATCTTTATCTGCCAGCGTGTCTTCACGTTTTACGCTGAAACCTAACGCGGATTCTTTTTTGATGAGGTCAGCGCCCGCATTGGAGGTCATAATCAAAATGACGTTGCGGAAATCTATGCGGCGCCCTTTGCCGTCGGTCAGCACGCCATCTTCCATCACTTGCAACAACGTGTTGAACACATCGGGATGCGCCTTCTCGATTTCGTCAAGCAACACGACCGAATACGGCCTGCGGCGCACCATCTCCGTTAGCTGCCCGCCTTCATCGAAGCCGATGTAACCGGGCGGCGAACCCACCATGCGGCTGACCGTGTGTCGTTCTTGATACTCCGACATGTCCAGTTTGATGAGCGCCTTCTCGCTGCCAAACAAAAATTCTGCCAGTCCCTTTGCCACTTCGGTTTTGCCCACGCCTGTCGGTCCCAAAAAGATAAACGAACCAATTGGCCGCTTGGGGTCTTTCAGTCCAGCGCGTGAGCGACGCACTGCTTTGGCAATCGCCTTGATGGCTTCGTGCTGTCCGACGATGCGCTTGTGCAAGTCTTCCTCCATCCGCAACAAGCGTTCAGACTCTTCGCCCGCGATGCGTGTCACCGGTACACCCGTCCACATCGAGACGACGTACGCGATGTCCTCAGGCTCGACGACAATCGGCGCTGCGTTTTCGATTGGACGGTCCCAGCCTTCGCTCAGGTTCAATTGTTGCAAATCGTCAAGCCCTTCTTCCGAAGGCAGATCGTCGCTGTCCAATTTTACTTTCGGCTCGTCAATTTTTTCGCGCTCCGGAATCGCCTCGTCAGGATTGAGCCGATGTTTGGGTGTGCCGCGATACAAGCGCACGCGCGCTGAAGCTTCGTCAATCAAGTCAATTGCCTTATCGGGCATGAACCGATCGGGGATGTAACGCGCGGCGAGATTCGCGGCTGCTTCCAATGATTCGTCGCTGATCTTCAAATTGTGATGCGCCTCGTAACGCTCGCGGATGCCTCTGAGAATTTTGATGGTGTCGGCAATGTTGGGCTCATCCACGCTCACAGGTTGAAAGCGTCGCTCCAACGCGGGATCACTCTCGATGTATTTGCGATACTCATCCATCGTCGTCGCGCCGATACATTGCAACTCGCCGCGCGCCAACGCCGGCTTCAAGATGTTCGCTGCATCCACCGAACTGCCCGCCGAGCCTGCGCCGACGAGCATGTGAACTTCGTCAATGAACAAGATGCTCTTGGACTGTTTGATTTCTTCGATGACGCGCTTGAGACGTTCCTCGAATTGGCCGCGATAAATCGTGCCAGCCACCAGCGAACCGACGTCTAACACCAAGACGCGCTTGTTCAACAAATTGTCGGGGACGTTTCCCGCAATGATGCGTTGCGCCAAGCCTTCGACGATGGCGGTTTTGCCGATGCCGGGCTCGCCAATCAAAGCCGGATTATTTTTGCGACGACGCGAGAGAATTTGGATGACGCGCTCGATTTCGGTTTGGCGTCCAATGACAGGATCGAGTTTGCCTTCGGTAGCTTGCGCGGTTAGGTCGGTGCCAAGTTGATCAATGAGCGGCGTCTGGCTTTGCTTATCGTCTTTCTTCTTCTCGCCGCCGCCTGCCAACACCTTCTCGCCTTCTTTCAATTGTTGCAAGGCGATGTCGCGCAGCTTATCCAGTTTGATGTTTAGTTGATTCAACAGGTCGGCCGCGATGCCGTCGCCTTCGCGCACGAGTCCGAGCAAGAGATGCTCGGGCCCAATGTGCGTGTGTCCCATCCGTCGCGCTTCGTCCACCGCCAGCTCGATGACGCGCTTGGTGCGCGGCGTCAAACTCACACGTCCGAATTGTCCGCGTTTGCCTTTGCCCACCATCTCCTCGACGATCTTGCGTGTCTTGGGCAACTCGGCGCCGAGATCGCGCAGAATCTTCGCGGGCAAGCTTGATTCTTCGCGGATGAGACCGAGCAGCAAATGTTCCGTGCCAATGTAGCCATGATTCATCAGCTGTGCTTCTTCTTGCGCGTACGTCAAGACCTGTCTAGCCTTCTTGGTAAACCGATCAAATTTGTTGGACATAGTTCCCTCAAACACCACAAAATAACAAGGGGCGAAGCGTCTTGCCTTGTGAACGCTTCGCCCATCATTATGTTTTGACTACTGCTATGGCATCCACTTCTAACCGCGCGCCCATGGGCAAGATCGCTTGCACCGTCGAGCGCGCAGGTTTCGCTTCGCCAAAGAATTGCGCGTACACTTCGTTCATCGCAGCAAATTCGGAGAGGTCTGCCAAAAACACTGTGACCTTCACGACGTGCGCGAGGTCGCTGCCGCCCGCTTCAAGAATAGCAGCGATATTTTTCAAGACTTGCGCGGTTTGTTCTTTAATGCCGCCTTCAACGAACTTGCCCGGCGTGGCGGGGTCGAAGGGGATCTGCCCTGCGGTGAAAATGAAATCGCCCACCCGACGACCTTGCGCATAGGGACCCGCAGCCGCAGGCGCGTTAGGCGTGGCGATGGTTGAGATTTCAATGGACACGTGAAAGCTAACTCCTAATCAATCTGTGGGTATTCTATCGTCAAGGAAATGCACTGTCAAATGTTTGGCGCATTCGTTGACCGAGACGTTTGCGCCGATTGCCGATGAGGCTGACCTCAAGGTTGAGCAATTGAACGATTGATTGTATCATGGAGGCGCATCAAATTATAGCCTGAGCGAGATTACTTCGTTTCATGTGTCGCAGTTACACCAATCAATTCAACACAAAGTCACCACGCATCATCCAGAACGCAAAGTCTGGGTGTCTTCGTGAGTCTTTGGTGGCTTTGTGCTAAAAACAGTTTTGCGCTCACACAAACCATCAAGGAGGTCGCGATGAAAATTGTTATCACAGGCGGCACAGGCATGCTTGGTCACGCGCTCACGCGCGCATTCACCGCAGCTGGCGATGAAGTCGTCATCCTCACGCGTCAACTCACTCATGCGAAACAGTTGCCGCAAGGCGCGCCTGCCGACGCCTATCGTGTATGAATCTGCCCGCGCTGGCGACGTTCATCCTGCCCGCTATCAATCATTGGGCTTTTCCGATTCTGATGTGGAAATTTGCGTAGAGGGGGTCTCCTGCCGCCAACATCGGCGCGAGATACCTGCGCGCATAGAATCGGGAAAGCCATAAATTTTTGACAAACATTAGACAAACTATTGACAAATCGTCAAATATATGTATAATGTTAGGCATGTCAGCACCTCGCAAAGGGTTTACCATCAAAACGGTCTCGGAACGCACGAACGTGTCGCTGCATGTGCTACGCGCGTGGGAGCGACGCTATGGCGTGCCACAGCCCAGCCGCGAGCCGGGCAATCGCTATCGCCTCTATGACGAAGCGGACATCGCCGATGTGCTATGGCTCAAAGAACAAATCGCGCGCGGCTTGACGCCGAGCCAAGCTAGCGCGCTCCTGCGCGAACGTCGTGACGCAGCCCCCGCAGCCCCCGCAGCGACCTTGAGCGTCACGGGGCAAGCGCTTGCCCTCCCCGCTCAACCTATCACCACCTATCAAAGCGCACTACAAACGGCGCTAATCCGTCTTGACGAGCGTACAGCGCAACAGGTTCTAGATGAGGCGTTAGGCTTGTTTGCGCCTGAGCAGGTCGCATGGCAACTCATCCTACCCACCTTGCGCGAGATTGGTGAGCGATGGCAACGGAACGAAGTTTCCATCGAACAGGAACACACCGCTAGCCAAATCGTGCGCCAGAAAGTGTCGGCGTTGTTGCAAGCGTTACCTGCGTCCTCCGTCATGTCGCCGCGTTTGATCGCCGCGTGTGCGCCTGAAGAGCAACATGAAATTGGGTTGATGATTTTCACATGGTTGGCACGACGGCAAGGTTGGCAGGTCAACTATTTGGGGCAATGCACGCCATTAGCGAGTTTGAAGCTGCACGCGCAAGCGTTCAAGCCTCAGGCGATTGTGATGTCGGTGACTACTGCGATAGGTTTAGCGAGCTTGATTCCGTGGTTGAATGAGTCTGAGCGTCCGCGAGCCAAGCTGCTCTTTGGTGGTTACGTGCTTAGTCAATCGCCCAATGCGCAAGCGCATCTGCCCGGCTTGTATTTGGGCGATGAGTGGCTACACATGATTCCGCAACTCGTCGCCCCTGTGTCCCCCCCCACGTGGGCGCCAGCCAAGCGTGCTCTCAGGGCTGCGCGTTCTCTACAAGAGCAGAGTTTGTATGTTGCAGGCAAAACACTTGAGACCTTCTTGGAACGACTCGGCGCAGCCACGCGTAAATTGCCCAGACGCGACTTGAGTTTCGAGACGCTCCATCTGATTCATTCGGTGAGTTGTGCGCTGGCTTTTGATGCGCCCGAGGTGTTGGACTGGCAAACGCGCTGGTTGAAAACGCTGTTAGAAGCGCGCGGGACCTCTTGGGCATTGCTGTCGTTTGCCGAATCATTTGCGAAAACGCTATCCCGCACCTTAGACTCCGAGGCAGCGCAAACAGTCAACCCACTAATCACTCACTGGCGCGAGCTGGTGAGCAATCCATAAAGCAGCGTCTAACATACATAGGGCTTGTGCAAAGCTCCAAGTGAACTGGTAAGGCTCTACTAGAGTTTGAACGATTGGCGTAGATTGGCGCAAATTCGTGGATAAAAGTTGAGTCTTGCGTAAGTTCTGACACACTCTAATCGGTGAGTGGAGGCGGTGACGATGAGCAAAATTATTATTACAGGCGGCACGGGTATGATTGGTCGCGCACTCACGCGCGCATTCACCGCAGCTGGCGATGAAGTCGTCATCCTCACGCGTCGACTCACTCATGCGAAACAGTTGCCGCAAGGCGCGCGCGCTGTCATGTGGGATGGGCGCACGGGCGTGAGTTGGTTTCATGAGTTGAGTCATGCCACTGCCATCATTAATCTCGCCGGTGAAACGATTGGCAAACCCTTCTGGACGGCGGCGCGCAAGCAACGTATCCGCGAGAGTCGTATCAAGGCGGGCCAAGCTATTGTGGACGCGCTTCGTTGTTCAGGCTACAGACCACCCGTCTTAATTCAAATGTCGGGCGTGGGCTACTATGGATTGCGCGGCGATGAAATCATCACGGAAGACGGCACAGTTGGCAACGATTTTCTCGCGTCGGTTTGTGTGGATTGGGAAGGCGCAACTGCCGAAGTGGAAGCGCTGGGTGTGCGTCGCATCATCGCGCGCACAGGCGTTGTCTTGAGTCGCGACGGTGGCGCGTTGCCGTTGATGACGGCACCGTTCTGGTTTGGGGTGGGCGGCCCGCTGGGCGATGGCAAACAATATCTACCGTGGATTCATATTGAGGATGTCGTCAAGAGCTTTCGCTTCTTGAGTGAAAATGAAAATGCAAGCGGCGTTGTCAACGTGTGCGCGCCGGAGCCAGTGACGAATCAACAATTCGTGCGCGCATTGGGTCGCGCGCTGTCGCGCCCTTCGTTCATGCCTGCGCCGCGCTTTGCCTTGAAGCTCGCCTTGGGTGAGATGGCTGAATTGGTGCTGCTCGGTGGGCAACGGGTTGTGCCACAGCGTCTGCTTGCGCTCAACTTTTCCTTTCAGTACAGCGATGTAGAGAAAGCGTTGCGGCAATTGTATCACCACGAGGAAGAGTGAAGCGTGGGCTATGAAACGCGCTGTGATATAGTTCCCGATCTTATTTGAGAGGTCGTGATGAGATGGTGCAAATAGATGCACGGAAAATTTTATGGTGGGCTTTAGCGGCGAGCGCCGTGATGATCGGTCTCATTGTGTTGGGCGGAGCGAACCTGGCGCGCTTCGTCACGCCTGCGGTTAAAACGGGCCCACTCGATTATATGTGGCGCCTGGCTGAGCCAACCGCCTTGACACGCTTTGTTGTCTGGACTTCCTACTTCGCGCATCAGCTGTTTAGCTGGGGCACAATCTGGTACGCCAGACGTCAGCAGGTGAAATACACGAAAACCCTGCACCCCTTTAACATGGTCGCGCTGCTAGGCAACGCCGCCTTCATCATGTGGCATTGGCTCGAGACGCAATGGATTTATGACGCGGGCGCGCAAGATGTTTCGATTCTCACGTCGCAATGGTCTGTCATCTTCATGCTCGTCATTATCTTGGCGATGGAAAGCCAACGGCGCGGTCTCTTCTTTACCAAGAAGGTGCCCTTTCACAAACAGTTCATCCCATTCCTCCGCAGGTATCACGGTTACATTTTCAGCTGGGCGATTGTCTATACGTTCTGGTATCACCCCATGGTGCCGACGCTGGGACATCTGGTTGGCTTCTATTATATGTTCATGCTGTTGATTCAATCGTCGCTCTTCTTCACGACGTTGCACGTCAACAAGGTTTGGACGTTCATGCTGGAGTTCATGGTCTTGCCGCACGGCGCGCTGGTGGCGTGGCAACAAGGCAACGGCATCTGGCCCATGTTCTTGTTTGGCTTTGCCGCGCTCATCATCATCACACAGATGCACGGACTGGGCTTGTCCACGCGCGCCAAATGGTTCATGGTCGCCGCTTTCATCGTCGCCAACCTGCTCGTCTATGGCGTCATCGTCAATCGTTGGACGACGATGCCGCGCGACCTGACCGCGATTCCCCTTATCGAATATGGCACGGTGTTCGCGCTGTATGCGCTGTTTATGGTGATCCTCGGCGGCGTGCGCTTGTGGCAACGCCTGGCGACGAAAAGCGTAGTGCGTGAAGCATGACATCACAACGCATTGAAGAGTCAACGCATGGCGCCTGATACTGTTCTTTGATTTCTCAATGCGTGTTGTGTTTACGCGCGACATTTTCCAATTTCTAATACTGAATAGCTAACCCCATGGAACTCACGATTAACAATCAAATTTACAAAATCGAGAACGACCAAAATCGTCTCTTGGTTTATGTGCTACGCAACGACCTGCATCTGACAGGCACGAAGCTTGGTTGCGGCGCGGGCTTATGCGGCGCTTGCACTGTGATGGTGGATGGCAAAGCCGTGCGCTCATGCCAGACACCCTTGGAACAAGTCGCAGGCAAAAAGATTACGACGATTGAAGGACTCGCCAGGGGCAACCAACTCCATCCGTTACAACAAGCGTTCATTGACGAGCAAGTGCCGCAATGCGGCTGGTGTATGCCAGGACAAATCATGACAGCAGCCGCGTTCCTCATGCAAATACCCAAACCGAATGATGATGAGATCGTCGAGGCGATGGGCAAAAACCTTTGTCGCTGTGGCTGCTACGTGCGGATTAAGCGGGCGGTGAAGCGGGCGGCTAACCTCTAGAGGGCCATCAAGGGAGATTGAGGGAAATTAGGGGGATAGCCGCTTCCTCTTATCTCCCCCTTATCTCCTGTTCAGATACAACGATGACTAAACAATCATCCACTAAAAAAATAAGATTGACTCGCCGTCAGTTTCTCGTCGGCGCAGGTGTGACGACGGCGGGCTTGTGCGTCGCGTTTTATGCGGGCGTGTCGCCCATGCAAAAATACGTCGCCGAAAATACCGCTGCATTCATCCGTGAGCAGACCGATGACCCGAATGCGTGGCTGCGTATCTTGCCGAACAACCGCGTGCAGTTTCTCATCAACAAGATGGAGATGGGGCAAGGCATCCAAACTGCGCTCATGCAAATTGTGGCCGAGGAGCTCGAAGTCCCGTTCGATCTGATTGATGCGCCATACGTCAGCACGATGCTCATGGCGTCTGACGCGGCAGGCACAGCGGGCAGCTTCAGCGTGTCCACCTCGTACTTCGCATTGCGTCGCGCCGCCGCCGAAGCGCGTGAGACGTTGAAGCAACTCGCCGCGCAAAAATTGGGCGCGCCCATCAACGCATTGACGGCGCGCCATGGGCGCATCATCGTAACTGCGGAACCCCACAAGGGCGTTAGCTATGGTGAACTTGTCGCCGATCAAAAAATCGTGCGGACGCTGAAAGACAAACCCCCACTCAAGCGTGTTGAAGATTTTCAAGTGATTGGACAGAACGTGCCGCGTGTGGACATTCCCGCGAAGGTGACGGGCAAAGCGCAATACGGTTTTGATGCGTGGGTGGATGGGCTGTGGCATGGCAAGGTCGCCCGCCCGCCGCAGCTCGGCGCGAAGATCGGCAAGGTGGATGCGAGCGCCGTGAAAGCCATGCCCAATGTGCAGGTTGTTGTGGCTGGTGAGTTCGTCGGCGTCGTCGCGCCCACCGAAGAGCAAGCGACGATTGCGCTCAACAACCTTGACATTGAATGGAAGACCGAACGCGTGTGGCAACAAGCGGACATTGATGCGCTGTTGACGACGCAGGGCGGTGGCGTGGTCATCCGTGAACGCGGCGACGTGAGCGATGGTTTGTCGCGAGCGACACAAAAATTATCGGCAACGTATCGCACACCCTTCGCCGCGCAGACGCCATTGGAAATGCAAGGCGCAGTGGCGGATGTGCGCGACGCTGCAGCGCACGTGTGGGTCTCGACGCAAGCGCCTGCCTCGGTGCAAACACAGGTGGCAAATGCGCTGGGTTTGAAAGCGACGCAAGTCGAAGTGCAACCGCTGTACATTGGGGGCGGCTATGGACGCAAGTCGTTGAGCGATGCCGCGGTGGATGCGGCGCGTTTGTCGAAGGCGATAGGCAAGCCTGTGCGCGTCGCATGGTCGCGTCCGGATGAGTTTCAGTATGGGCATCTGCGTCCGCCCACGCTGAGCCAATTGGAAGCGGGACTCGACGCGCAAGGTCGCATCGTCGCGTGGGATTATAAACAAGCGAGTGGCTTGGTGCTATTCACCTATTTTCCCGCATTTTTGCGTTCGCTCTTGGGCAGCGACTTCGGCGCGATGCGCGGCGCGCTCACGTCATACAACTTTGCGAACCAACGCACGACCGCGTTCTTGCGCGAGTTGCCCGTGAGGACGGGACCATGGCGCGGATTGGGTCTTGTCGTCAATGTGTTCGCCGTCGAATCGTTTGTGGATGAGCTCGCGCACGCGGCGAAAGTGGATCCGCTCGAATTTCGTTTGCGTCACCTCGACGCACAGGCAGAACGGTTGCGCGCGGTGTTGCAAGCGGCAGCGAAGAAAGCGGGGTGGGGCAAAACGCTAGGCGAGCATCGCGGGCGTGGCATTGCGTGTTGCGAGGACGGCGGCTCCTATGTCGCGCAAGTCGCAGAGGTAACGGTGAATCGCGCGACAGGCAAGGTGAAAGTGGACCGCATCGTGACCGCGTTCGATTGCGGCTTGATGGTGAACCCGCGCAACATCGAAGCGCAAATTGAGGGCAATGTGATGTGGGGCGTCAGCACGACGTTGTTCGAAGAGCTCGTCGTGAAGGATGGACGGCTCGAAGCGAAAAATTTTGATCAGTATCCGATTATCACGATGCGCGATGCGCCCGATGTCGAGCAGGTGTTGCTCAATCGCCCTGAGCTGCCGCCGAGTGGCGTGGGCGAGCCGCCGATTGGTCCCGTCGCGGCGGCGATTGCCAATGCGGTGTTCGATGCGACAGGCGCGCGGGTGCGACAATTGCCCATAACACCCGCACGGGTGTTGGCGGCGTTGAAGGGATAAGCGCGAAGAAGCACAACCGTCACCAAGAAAATTTTGTGTTTTAGAGGCACTCTTCTAATCGCTTAGGCTATAATCGCCGCAACCACCACTTCGTGGAGAAGCTTATGAGCGGTTCTGGTAAGACGACGTTGTTAGCCATGCTTGCAGGTTTGTTGCGACTCAGCGCGGCGCTATCATTATTGACAAGCGTGACTTGGGGCGCATGGACGAAGCCGAACGCGCCATGTTTCACCGCGCGCAAATTGGCTTCACGTTTCAAGCCAACAATCTCGTCTCATATCTGACGGCTTTGGAAAATGTTGAATTGATGTTGCGACTGAATAGGCGCTATGATGCGCAGGGACGCGCACGCGCGGTTGGAGTTGGCTGAACGGTTCGACAATTTGCCACGTCAATTGTCGGGTGGACAACAACAACGGGTGGCGATTGCTCGCGCGCTCATTCACAATCCAAGCGTGGTGCTTGCCGACGAGCCCACCGCTTCGTTGGACACGGAACGCGCGCATCAAGGTGTGGAGACTTTCGCGCAGCTCATTCACGAACAACAACGCGCAGGCATCATGGTCACGCACGACCTGCGGATGTGCGCTTATGCTGACCGGGTGATTCAGATGATGGATGGACGCGTGGCAAACATCTACGATACGCCGCACGCAGTGGCGGCGTTGGCGCGTCTGGGCAGACACGCCCCCCTCCTCAACTTAATGTTACAACCACAAAACCGTTTGTGGGATTGGCAGGCGGCGCTAAACTAGCTCAAATTTTTTAGACGCAGTAGATATCCAAATTCGAGGGACCGGTCAGGTTTCGCTATTGCAGATGGCTATGAATGCGCGGGGTGGCAGCGAAGTTGGCTTCCGCCGACTGAGGAAAACCCGCTAGTCCGCGCAGGCGAATTTGGTGATGTATAGCCGCGAATTTTATTGGCAAGGGCTCCCGTTACTTGCAAACAACACTCGAAATGGCCATCAGTGCGTAACGTGAGTGACCTCAAAGTCAAGAGAACCATTTTTTATTGCGCGAATAGCTAGCCCACGCGGGTTTGGGCAATTCGCAAGCGCTAAGAAGAATGAGATGATGGATATGGAAATGCACTCCCCAGCTCAAAGTGATCCCCATTTGATGCAGCAAGTGCAGCAACACGACACACGCGCGTTGCAAACCTTGTACGAGCGTTACACGAGTCGGGCTCTGGGCTTGGCGGTAAAAATTTTGCGAGACCGCGCTTTGGCGGAAGAGGTGGCTCAAGAAGCGTTCTGGCGCGTGTGGCAACGTGCCAAGCAGTTCGAGTATGGGCGCGGCGATTTCACGCGCTGGCTTGACGGCATCGTGCGCCATCTCGCGTTGGACGAGCTGCGTCGCGCGAAAGGGCACGTCGAACACGGCAACGACGAACAGTTTGAAGAGATACTGGCGGAGGCCGCAAGCGCGAAGCAGGACGCAACCGATGTGGCGGAGCTGGTGGACGCGCGTTTGCGCAAACAACATGTATTGAGCGCATTGCAAACCTTGCCCCTTTTACAACGGCAGATCATTGAGCTGTCGTTCTTTCAGGGATTGACACGCCGAGAAATTGCGCGGCAATTGGGTGTGCCGCTCGGCACGGTTCATACGCGCGCTTGGTTGGGACTTAACAAATTGCGCGATATGTTGGACGGAGCAGCAGCATAACAGTATGAACACTACAGGTCAGGTCGTCATCACAGGTTGTTCGTCGGGGTTGGGGCGCGTTACGGCTTTGCATCTTGCGCGCAATGGTTGGCAGGTGTTTGCGACGGTGCGCCGCGAGGCGGATCGTCAAAGTTTGTCTGAGGAGTGGCAAACGCAAGGTGGCAAAGGACAGCTCAGTATTCTCCTATGCGACATTACGCAGACAGAACAGATTGAAGCCTTGCGTCGCGCCGTTGCCACTCACACACCTCAATTGACTGCGCTTATTAACAATGCTGGCACGGCCTTCGCTGCGCCGCTTGAGTTGCTGCCCATTACAGCCTTGCGGCAACAACTCGAAATCAACACTATCGCCCATGTGGCAGTGACGCAAGCGCTCTTACCACACCTCAAAGCAGCGCGCGGGCTCATCGTGAACGTCAGCAGTTTAGGCGGGCGCGTGGTGTTTCCCGTGACAGGCGCGTATCATGCTTCCAAGTTCGCGTTCGAAGCGTTGAGCGACGCGCTCCGCGTAGAACTGGCGCCGTGGGGTGTGCGCGTCTGCGTGGTCGAAGCAGGCGGCAGTCACACGCCCATTTGGAGCAAAGGCGAAATGCAAGGGCAACTGTCTGAAGCTAAAGCGCAACAGAACGCCTACGGCGCCCTTATTCAGAGCTATATGAACATTACGGCTGGCGTCACACGCAACGGCTTTCCGCCGCAACAGTTTGCGGAACTCATCGAGCGCATTCTGCGAACCCCGTCGCCACGCGCGCGTTACCAACTGGGGCGTTGGGTTGGGACTACCATTATGCTGCGGCAATTGTTGCCCGATTGGGCGTGGGATGCTTGGGTGAGGCGTTTGTATCGTTGGTGAAGTGACCTTTAGCGTTTCGTCATGCGTTGATAGGTGAAGTGGCGTTTGTCTAGCCATGGCGCCTTCAAGCGCCACAATTTCAACGCTTGCCAGTGGATGAGCGCGATGATCTGCACGGTTAGCAATGGATAGCGCCAGAACGCCGCCCACAACGAGCGGGTGGTCAATGGTTGCAAATCGCCCCACAAACTCGCTTGAAAAAATTTTTCGTCTTGCTGAAATTCATCAATCTGCACGCGCAATGTGACGCCGCCAATAGGCGTGAGCGTAAATTCATAGCGCGCCTCCATGGCGATGAATGGTGAGACGTAAAATATTTTGTCTGCTTGATAGCGTTTGGCGGGAGTGTGGCTGGGCAACGCGCATTGCTCGTCTAACAGGTAAAGGAAGGTTTCCTCGAAGGTATTGTTTACCTCTGCCACCACGCAAACCCACTCGCCCCGCGCATTATAACAATAGTAGAAACTGACTGGATTGAAGACGTAACCGAGGATGCGCGGATTCGTCAGCAAATAAATTTTCCCATCCGCCAATGAGATGCCGCGCTCCGCTAACAATGCGAGGAGATTCACTTTGATGTCGCGCTGCGCGTCGCCCCAATAATCGCGGCTATGCACCGAGATGAGATTGAAGCGATTGTAACCAAAGATGGGCAGACGATTCAGCGCAGGCAAATCATCGAGGTCGAGCAGCAAGCTGAACACGGGATAAGTGAAAGTATTCTGCACCGGAACGCGGCGACTGTGCATCAGCTTGCCTGTTAAGAGGTAGGAAGTCATTGAGTTAATCACCCGGGAGCATAGGCGCTTGCTCAGTCAATGGCTGTGGCTTGATGGTGGTTTGCGCGAGCAGTGAGGCGTCGAGTCGCTTGGGCACCCAAGGAGCGCCCAACAAGTTCGCAACCGTCACGCCTGACTTTACGCCATCCTCATGAAACCCATAGCCGCACCACGCGCCGCAGAAATAAGTATGGCGTTGTCCGTTGATGATGGGCAGTCGGTGTCGCGCCTCGAGGCTCGCCAGCGAATACTGGGGATGCGCGTAGCGAATCTCTTTGATGATTTTGCGCTCATCAATCGCATCGTGCGGGTTGATGGTCACGCAGTAGTTGGTTGATGTGTTCAGGTTTTGCAACGAGTTCATCCAATACGTCATCGAAACTCGTTGCTTTGCGCCTTCAGGTTGATGCAAGGTGTAGTTCCACGAAGCCCAAGCGGTTTTGTGACGCGGCAACATGCGCTCGTCGGTGTGCAGTATGGCAAGGTTGGACTGGTAGGGGATTTGATTGAGGATGTCGCGTTCTGCGTCGGATGGATCGGCGAGCAGCTGCAAAGTTTGGTCCGTGTGCGTCGCCAACACGACGGCGTCGAAGGCGCGTAAGCTGCCGTCAGCGAAGGTGAGCGTTACGCCATGTTCGTGGCGGCGCACGACGCGCACGGCGCAATTCAAATGAATCGCCTGACGAAACGGTTGGGTCAACGCGCGCACGTACGCATGGCTGCCGCCTGTCACTGTGCGCCAACGTATGGAGGTTGGCACGTCGAGCAAACCATGATTGCGGTAGAATTCGAAGAAGTATTTGGCGGGGAAGCCTTCGATCAACGCATGGGACGAGGACCAGATGGCTGAGGCAGCAGGGACGAGGCAATAGCGGATGAAATAATTGCTATAGCCCTTTGCTTGGGCGAATTGGAGCAACGTGTAATGCTCATAGGCTGGGTCTTCAGCTGCCACTTTGGCTTCGTTGCAGAAGCGCAGGTAATCACGTAACATTTGCCAGTAGTGTGGATTCAACGCATGACTCCAGCGCGTCAAGAGCCCTGGCAATGTGCGACTGCCATACTCGAATCCTGTCGACCGCTCGCTGACACTGAAGGACATGTTGCTCCATTCGGTTTGTACATTCAACTCTGCGAACAAGCGTGTGAGCAAGGGATAGGTGCGCGTGTTGTACACAATGAAGCCTGTGTCAATGGGCAATGGTTGTCCTTGATGGTCAACGACGATCGTGTTGGTGTGTCCGCCAATATAGTCGGCTGCTTCGAATACTTCGATGCGATATTGATGACGTAACAAATGGGCCGCGGTCAGACCGCTGATGCCCGCGCCAATGATGGCGATGTGTTTGGGGTTGGGAAAAAGGGTGTGAGACATGGAATGTTTAGATATTTGGATATTGGGATATTAGCGACTAGCGACTAGCGCCGAGCCAAAAGCGGCGTGTGTCGCCTTGACTGTGGCGTAGCGCCAGCAGTACGTAGAGACATGCGAGCCAGTTGCCCAGAATCATGAGCGCGATAATCCACAATACTTTGTTGAGGACAGAGCGTTCACGATAAATGATCCAACCTGCGAATAGCCAGAAGCCCGTGTACAAATCTGCCAGCGAGACTATACCCCATGGCATGGCTAACAACTTTGCGCCTTCGCCTGTAAAATCGCCGAAGCCGAAGCCATAGACCAGGACAGCCGTCATACCAAGCCACAGGCTAAATACAAGTGTTGATGTGAGTTTCATACATATTCCTCATTGGTCATGCCCAAAGGCACTGACTCGATGGAGGGGACAGGCGCAGCAGAGCGCTGCGTTTCCCCGAAGCACCGTAGTTGAGCGGGGTGATATAGATAGGCGCGCGTGCGCGGCATGTGATTGTCAAGCCCGTTGGTGAAGTTCAGTTGATACAAACGAATGGTGCCGTAACGAAACCCCGCTGCCGACAAATTCAAATAGAGCATCCACATGCGGATGAAGGTTTCGTCGTACATGCGCACGATAGCGTCGCATTGCGCCGCGACACGCTGAATCCAATGATCCAATGTTTGCGCGTAATGCAAGCGCCAATCTTCGACATCATAGACGTTCAAATTTCTGGCGTTCAGCGGTTCAATCAGTTCGGGCAGCGTTGGCAGATAGCCGCCCGGAAAAATGTATTTTTCAATCCATGGATCATTTGGGCCTGACTGCACAGCGCCGATGGTGTGCAGCAAGCCCACGCCGCCCGGCTTCAACCAGCGTTGCACGCCGTCAAAATAAGTGGGAATGAACGACTTGCCGACTTGCTCGCACATGCCGACGGATACGAAGCGATCAAAGACGCCTTCGGCCTCACGATAATCTTTGAGAAAGATTCGCACGCGCCCCGCTAAACCGCGTTGTTTGATCATGGTCTGGACATAGTCGTATTGTTCTTCCGAAATCGTGTAGCCTGTGCAATGCACGCCATAATGTTCCGCCGCATAAAACATCAACGCACCCCACCCACAACCAATGTCCACGAGGGTTTGGTTGGGTTGGAGTCGCAACTTGCGGCAGATGTGTTCGTGCTTGTTGCGTTGAGCCTGATCGAGCGTGTCGTTAGGATCGCAGAAATAGGCGCAAGTGTAGGTCATGTTTGAATCGAGCCAGAGCCGATAAAAGTCATTGCCTAAATCGTAATGGCGCGAGACGTTGCGCTTTGCGCCGCCGATGGTATTGCGTGTGACGAACAACGACCATAGATAATTGAGACGTTCACGCCACGACAAACGCGAGTAAGCGAAGCGTGTATGAAATTTGAGCAGGTCTTGCAGCGAGCCGTCGACCTCTATGTCGCTTGCCATGTATGCCTCGCCGAAGCCCAATGAACCATCACGCAGAATACGTCGCGCTGCCGCTTCGGTCTTGAGCGTCAAGGTGAAGCGAGGCGCGCCTAACCCGTACTGCTCACTCTCACCCGTCCAAAATCGTGCGTGGAATGGGGTGTCTGGAAATTGCTCACTCAACTCTCGCAAAATTTTTTGCGCTAAGGCTTTCATCGCTCATTCCTTGTGTAAGACAAATGGGCAAGCGCCCCCCCGAGACATTACCATCTTGCCTGCATAAAAATTTCCCACCCATGTTCAGAAAGCGTGTGTGGCGGAACACGGTGAGATGACGGCGTTCTCTCACGCCGCCCGCGTGCCAGCGAGCGCGCTCTCCGCGCCGATGCATGTTTTCTTGACATGCGCTAAATTTCCTTGCGCCATAGATACGTTGGACAACGCCAAGCGTATTTATGGCGACGACAAATTTCTTGCTTGAATTTTTGAAATGCTTTGTCTTTAGTTCAGCGGTGAACCCGCGCAACGTCGAAGCGCAAAGCGTGATGAAGCGCATCCCGCGAATGCTTCATTGCGCGATGTGTCGTGCCTTATTCAGGCGATCGAAGCGTTGTCGTAGCGCTGGGGTGTGGCAACCTCTGACTGCCTCGTGGTCTCTGTCTGTGCTATAATCGTCACAATCATAACCTCTGGAGCTGCGCTTATGCTTGATCGTAAATTCATCGGCTGGACGACGCCAGCCCATACTGTCACCGTCGAGCGCGGGCGCGTGCGTTTCTTCGCTAAAGCTATCGGCGAGACGAATCCGATTTACAGCGACGAGGACGCGGCGCGCGCGGCGGGTTTTCGCTCCATCGTGATTCCGCCGACGTTCATCTCATGCCTTGAATCGGAGCGCCCCGCGGGCGGACCGAATCTGTTGCAAGAGATGGGCATTCACATCAGCCGCATCCTGCACGGTGAGCAACATTTCACCTACCATGCGCCCGTGTGCGTCGGTGACTGCATCACGTTTCAAGGCAAAGTCACCGACATCTACGAGAAGAAGGGCGGCGCGCTGGGCTTCATCGTGCGCGAGACGACGGCGACAAATCAAGACGGCGTGTTGGTCGCCGTCATCAAGAGCATCACCGTCGTGCGTTGATTTAAAAATACCATGAAGCCATAGAGAGTACAGAATCAGCAAAGCCAAAATTGAGCCACATAGCATCCTGAGCTTGTCGAAGGATGCGGGCGAATTTCACAACCCGCATGGTTCGACAAGCTCACCATGCTGAACAAATTTGATCTGATGGGAATAAATTTCTCGGTGCCCTCTGCGACTCTGTGGTGAATTAGGGAGATAGTTCAATGATTCGTTATGCTGATGTAAACATTGGCGATGAGCTGACTGTGTTCACGACCCCACCCATCACCCGCACGATGTTGGCGTTGTATGCGGGTGCGTCGGGCGACCACAACCCAATGCACATTGACCTTGATTTTGCGCGCCAAGCCGGCCTGGACGATGTGTTCGCGCATGGCATGTTAGTGATGGCGCAGATGGGACGCGCGTTGACAAATTGGGCGCCGCAGACGGCGCTGCGACAGTTCGGCGTGCGCTTCGTGGCGATTACGCACGTGCATGACGTGTTGACGTGCGGTGGCAAGATCGTCGAGAAGTTTGAAGCGGATGGCGAGCAGCGCGTACGCCTCGAACTGAGCGTCACCGATCAAACCGGCGAGCGCAAGTTGACCGGCGAGGCGGTGGTGGCATTGTCATAAGGGGCGCCCCACCTCTGCTCGCGGTTTTCTAGTGGGTCTATGAGGAAATTTGCTCCGCTCATGTTCAGAAATCGTGCGCGACATCCCCTCGTTGCGCAATTTTCGCATTGCCTTCATCACCGCCTATAATCGTCAGTATGACTCTCGTTGATTTGTTGGACGAGTGGCGCACCGACCCACAGTTCGCGCGCAACGTCGCTGCCTGGCGCACACTGCCTGCTCGCCCCGCGCGCACCGTTGACTTTCCTCTCGAATTGCATCCGCAACTCGCCGATGCCTTGCGGCTGCGCGGCATCACGCAACTCTACACGCATCAAGGTTCGGCGTGGCGCGCGTTGCAAGCAGGGCAACACCTCGTCGTCGTCACAGGCACGGCGAGCGGCAAGACGTTGTGTTACAACGCGCCTGTGTTAGACGCGATCTTGCGCGCGCCTGACACGCGCGCGTTGTATTTGTTTCCAACGAAAGCGCTCGCTCAGGATCAAGCAGATGAGTTGCGGCAACTGTGGCGCAAATTAGGCGAGACAAGGGGAGATGGGGGAAATAAGGGAGAACCATTTCGCCGCGCATTTCCCAATTTGCCTGCGGATTATGTGGCGACGTATGATGGCGACACGCCGACGGCTAAGCGTTTGCCGATTCGCAATCAGGCGCGCGTCGTCATCACGAATCCCGACATGTTGCACACAGGCATCTTGCCGCATCATACGTTGTGGGCGACGTTCTTCCGCCATTTGCGCTTCGTCGTGATTGACGAGCTTCATGCGTTGCGCGGTGTGTTCGGTTCGCACGTGGCGAATGTGTTGCGGCGTTTGCGGCGTGTCGCGCAATTTTACGGCGTGTCGCCGCAGTTCGTCATGGCGTCGGCGACGATTGCGAATCCTGTCGAGCTCGCGCAGCGCATGATCGAATCTTCCGTGACGTTGATAGCTGACGATGGCGCGCCGCGCGGTGAAAAACATTTTGTAATTTACAACCCACCCATCATCGCCCCCGAGCTGGGTCTGCGTCGTTCCGCCATGCTCGAAGCCGTGCGCCTCAGCGCCCAACTGCTCGACCAGGATACGCAAACGATTGTCTTCGCGC
Organism: uncultured Anaerolineae bacterium; assembly: GCA_964509505.1. Classification (GTDB taxonomy): domain Bacteria; phylum Chloroflexota; class Anaerolineae; order JACRMK01; family JACRMK01; genus CAZDYP01. The sequence continues at coordinate 46,502 of CAZDYP010000011.1, forward strand.
GCAGCAGGCAATCGGTCGAACTGGTCTTGAGCTATCTGCAACAATCACTGAGAACTTCCCAATCCCCAATCCCCAATCCCCCATCTCGAATCCCAACCTCTAACTTCCAACCTTCAACCTTCAAACTTCAATCTTCAACCTCCAACCTCCAATCTCCAATTACCAATTACCAATCGCTCCGCGCCTATCGTGGCGGCTACCTCCCCACCATCCGCCGCGAGATCGAGCGCGGCTTGCGCGATGGGAACGTGCGCGGCGTCGTGGCGACGAATGCGTTGGAGCTTGGTATTGACATTGGGCGCATGAGCGCGAGCGTCATGGTGGGTTATCCCGGCACAGTGGCGGCGACGTGGCAGCAAGCAGGACGCGCGGGACGCACGAGCGAGACGAGCCTCGCGTTGCTCGTCGTCTCGTCCGCGCCAATTGATCAATACCTCGCGCATCAGCCCGCGTGGTTCTTCGGACGCTCACCCGAACACGGTCTCATCAATCCCGACAACCTCATCATCCTCTTGCATCATCTCCGTTGCGCCGCATTCGAGTTGCCATTTCAAAAAAATGAGGCGTTTGGCAACATTGCAGGCGCGCGCGTCAAAGAGTTCCTCGACTTCTTGAGCGCGGAGGGTGTGGTGCATGAGTCCAACGAGAAATACTTTTGGCTCGCCTCGAAGTACCCCGCCGATGGCGTTTCACTGCGCAGCGCGTCGCCAGAGCAAATCGTCATCCAAATGGTTGACGAAACTCCCCAATTCCAAATCCCAAACTCCAAATCGCAACTCGCAACTCGCAATCCCCAATTACCAATTACTAATTACCCTTCTCTTGGCACAATAGACTTACACAGCGCCTACTGGATGCTCCACCCACAAGCGATTTATATGCACGAGGGGCAAGCGTATTTTGTGGATGCGCTCGACCTTGAGCAAAAAATTGCGCGTGTGCGTCCTGTGAATGTGGACTATTACACCGAGGCGACGCAAGAGGTGACGATTACGTTGTCGGAGCAAGTTGCGGATGCGGATGTGTGCGGCGGACATAAGGCGTATGGCGAAGTCAAGGTCACGTCACAAGTGACAGGCTTCCGCAAAATCAAGTTGTTCACGCATGAAAATCTTGGCGTGGGCGAGGTGACGTTGCCGCCGACGGAATTGTTGACAATGGGCTATTGGTTGTCGCTGAACGATGAGACGGTGGAGCGCTTGCGCGAAATGGGCTTGTGGCGTAACGATGCGAACGATTACGGCGCGCAATGGCGTGAGATTCGTGAGCGGGTGCGCGAGCGCGACGGCTATCGTTGCCAGATGTGTGGCGTGAAAGAAGAGACTTCACCGCATCACGTCCATCACAAAATCCCATTCAGACAATTCGCCAACGCGCACCAAGCGAACCAGCTCTCGAACCTCATCACGCTCTGTCCATCGTGCCATCACAAAGCGGAGACAGCGGTGCGGATGCGCAGCGGCTTGGCGGGACTCGCGTTTGTATTGGGGCATATTGCGCCCTTGTTGTTGATGTGTGATCGGCGTGACGTGGGCGTGCAGAGCGACCCGAAATCGCCGTTGACCGATGGACGACCGACGATTGTGATTTACGATCAAGCGCCTGCGGGTATCGGCTTGAGCGAGCGACTCTATGAATTGCACGATGACTTGCTGGCACGCGCACATGAGCTCATCGCGTCATGCGATTGCGCCGACGGCTGTCCGTCGTGTGTGGGCCCCGCGGGGGAAAGTGGCGAGGGAGGGAAGCAGGAGACGAGGGCGCTGTTGGAGGTGTTGAGTGAGAACTAAAATGTGGCGACACACGCTCTACGAGATAATCGCTGATGGAGTTAATCAAACGACTGTGGAAGCCGCTCCACTTGTGTGAATTTTCTAAGTAACGTGAGTTCGGGATAAGCCACCGCGAAGGCAATGCGCGCGCACCGCCGCGCCCAGCCGACCGCCGTCGGCTGGAACTGAACCCGCGCCGGCGGGTTTCGCAGTGAGTCGGCGTGATGTTCCATCGCCCGCCACCTTATCCCGCATTGACGTTAAGTAGGGAGCCATGCTCGGAAAAGGCGAGAGTTTCAGCAGACTTGCCTCTGCCGATATTTCAGTTTAGAGTGGATTGTTGGTGGTGAGTGATGAATGCACCCAATCATTGTTGTGGTTGGGCGTTGGTTGTTTCTGTGTCCAAATCTTCGGCAGGGTTTGTCCTTTTAACTGCTGTGAGATAAACTCTCTCGCAGGAGGTGAGGTGAATGGCTTATAAACATTTCACGCTGGAAAAGGCGGTCTATGATTTCCAATTGCAACTCACTCTAGATAGTCAAGAATATTTTATCCGCAACGTGGACGAGATTCTGGGCGTATTTCAAAGCATCTTTGATTTTTACCCCCAACCCGTCTGAGACTATGGAGGCACAGATGCTAAAAACTAAAACCAAACGCACTATCAAAAAACAAATAGATACCCGTTTCAAATTGACCATCACCGCCGAGCTCACACCCGACGAAGCAGAAGGCGGCTACGTTGTGTATTGCCCTGAGCTCGATATTTACACGCAAGGCGAGACCGTTGAGGAGTGCATCGAAAATTTACAGGAGGCGGCGACTGGCTATATCAAGGTTGTTGGCTTAGAGAACCTCAAGCTGCGTCAGAAGCCTGTGATACGCAAAGAGGTCGAGGTCACGGTCTGTGCCTAAACTGACGCGTGTAGATGGTCGCAAATTGGTTAAAGCAATGGAGCGCGATGGGTTTGTCGTGGCGCGCATCGAGGGCAGTCATCACATCATGCTCAAAATTTTGCGCGATGGCACCAAGGTTGTCGTGCCTGTGCCAGTGCATGGCAACCGCACCATCAAGATCGGCACGTTGACCGGCATCCTGCGCAAAGCGGGCATCAGCCGTGAACTTTTCAATGAACTACTGAAATGACTGTCTCTCCCCTCTCCTCCAAACTCAAAGCGCTCGGCGTGCAGATCGGCGCGCGAGAGGCGCCACCGCCCAAGCCACCCAAACAACGTCGTCCCCATTACACCATCGAACACGTCATAGCGGGTCGCGTCATCACGCACGGCGACGGCGCGTCATGCTTCGTCGTCGAGACAACGTACGACCTCGACCATCGTCACGGCGAGGCGGCGCTCCATGCGCCGTTGCCGTTGACGCGCGTGGCGCAATGGGCGCGCGACGCGCGCATCGCAGGCTGCACGCGTGAGTCGCTGGTGTTCCTCGACACGGAGACGACGGGGCTCGCAGGCGGCACTGGCACGCTGCCGTTTATGATCGGCGTCGGGCGTTTCGTCGCCGACCAGTTTCGCGTCGCGCAATTTTTCATGCGCGATCCCACCGAAGAAGCGGCGACGTTGACCGCGCTGACCGAGTGGCTCGCGCCCTGCGCCATGCTCGTCACGTTCAATGGCAAAGCCTTCGACGTGCCGCTGGTGCAAGCGCGCTACATTCTGCAACGCCGTGACTGGCCCCTGAGCGAGATCGCGCATCTCGACCTGCTGATGCTGGCGCGGCGTTTGTGGCGCGACCGTCTGGCGAGCCGTGCGCTGGGCGCATTGGAGCGCGACATTCTCGGCGCAGTGCGCACGCATGACGATGTGCCGGGCTGGTTGATTCCGTTGATGTATCTGGAGTATCTCAAGACAGGCGATGCGCGGCCGCTCAAAGGCGTCTTCTATCACAACGCGATGGACATCGTGGCGCTGGCGGCGTTGTTGGGGTATATGACGCAGTTGCTGGAGAACCCGTTGAGCGACGCAGTACAACATCCGATTGATTATGTCTCGCTCGGAAAAATTTACGAGGGCATGGGCGAATATGAGCTTGCGGCGCAAGCGTATGAGCGCGGCATGGCTGACCGCTTGCCCAACAACGTCTTCAACAACGCGATGCAGCGGTTGGCGTATCTGCGACGCAAGCAAGGGCATTTCGAGCAGACGCTTGAGTTGTGGCGCGAGGCGGCGAAGCGCGGTGAACTCTACGCTTATATCGCCCTCGCCAAACATTACGAGCATCACGCGCGCGATTATGCCGAAGCCGAGCGTCTTACCTGCGAAGCGTTGGCGTTGGCGCAGAGCAAAAAATTTTCGGGACGCGAACGACAGCGTTACCTGACGGAGTTGGAGCATCGCTTGGAGCGGGTGCGACGGAAGCGACTAGCGGTGAGCAGTGAACGATGAGCAGTAGATTTTATGCGGAATAAGCTTTGCAGCATGGCGAGCTTGTCGAATTGACAAGCTGAGGGTGCTGCGCGGTGAAACCGCACCAAAGGCAGTAGCTGGTGACCCCCTTGACCTTGCGCCCCATGACCGCTGGCGATATCCTTGACGAAGCCGTGCGTCTCTATCGAAAAAATGCAGCGCGCTTCATATTGCTCAGCGTGGCAGCGCGTGTGC
>CAZDYP010000012.1:0-6660 GCA_964509505.1 uncultured Anaerolineae bacterium
TTTTGTGGCTGATTGGATTTCGCGTTAAGCTGTTGCCAGTTCCAGTTCAGAGTTCCTGAAACTGAACCGCATAACGGGAATTTTCAAATTGAAACTGGCGCTCCCCACTGTAACTTTTGAACTCTACCGACTTTGGTGTAGAACGCTCGCGGTGGATTTGGAATCCACCACCCCAAGCGCGGGATTCCAAATCCCGCGCGAGCAGGTGGGGTTTCTACATCAAAGCCAGGAGAGCCAACTTTTGCAAAAGGAGAAACTCATGCAAACCCGACGTTTCGGACGCACAAATCATAACAGCACTATCATCATCTTCGGCGCGGCGGCGCTGGGCAGGGTGTCGCAAGCCGAAGCCGATCAAGCGATTGCGCTTGCTATCGAACACGGCATCAATCACATTGACATCGCGCCGTCCTATGGCGAAGCCGAGCTGCGCATGGGCCCCTGGCTAAAGACGCAGCGCAAGAATTTCTTCTTGGGCTGCAAGACGACGGAGCGCACGAAGCAAGGTGCGTGGGACGAGCTGCGTCGCTCATTGGATCGTTTGCAGACTGATCACTTCGATCTATATCAGATGCACAGTTTGAAATCTATCGAAGACGCCGACGAAGCCTTGCGCGAGGGCGGCGCGATTGAGGCGTTCCTCGAAGCGAAGGCGCAAGGGCTGACGAAGTATCTCGGCGTCACGGGACACGGCTTGCACATCCCCGCGACACATCTGCACGCGCTGGGCAAATACGATTTCGATTCGGTGCTGTTTCCCATCAATCCTGTGTTGTGGACAAACGACTACTATCGCGCCAATGCCAAGCGTTTGCTGGAGACGGTGCGCGCGAAGGATTTAGGCTGCATGGTTATCAAGGCATGGACGAAAGGTCCTTGGGGCGAGCGTGAGAAAACCTACCACACGTGGTACGAGCCATTCGACGACGCGCCGACGCAAGCAGAGGTGATGCGCTTTGCGTTATCGCAAAACGGCGTGACGGGTTTGTGCAGTTCGGGTGATACACGGTTGTTGCCAAACATCCTCGCCGCCGCCGCACAGTTCACGCCGATGACGGCTTTCGAGCAAAGCGCGCTGCTGCAAAAATCGGCGCAATACGAGCCGTTGTTTGTATGACGCGAGTCAGGGACATAAACACTAACAAAGCCAACTGACATGCAGTTGGCTTTGTTGTTAAGCTCACTTTCGCCGACATGGTGTGTCTGAAAATATTGGGCTCAGGTGTCATGGTGCGACATTTCTTTTTTCACGCAAAGACGCAAAGCAACGCAAAGCGTCTCCAGTTTTTTTCTTTTGCGCTCTTTGCGAATGCTTTGCGCCTTTGCGTGAGAGGGCGGATTCACTCTGGGGGTATGCTTGAACTGTTGCGCTATGCTATGGTGCTGATGTGCGGGTGGTTGGTGTCATGCAACACCAACACGACTGAACCTATGCCAACGCTCATTGCGCCACATCCTCAAGCGACCACAGCTCCAACACCTCAACCGACTGCGGCAATGCAAGTTGAGGAGGGTGTATTTGCCACGTTGGAACGCTCTGGTGGATTCACCGGCAAGACGACCACCTACGTCATCAACTTCGACGGTGTGGTGATCAATGGGATGGAGGTGTTGCGTGTGGCTGATGGCAAGACGGCTGTCACGAAATTGGCAGCGCAAATTGAAGCGACGGGCATTTATCTGGTTGCGCCCGGCGAATATCTGCCCAAAGGCTCATGCTATGATTGTTACTATTTTGACGTGACGCTGACGAGGCGCGGTCAAACGTATCACTACGAAACAGTGGAACGCGCGGATACGGCGCCGCAGGCGTTGTGGGCGACCATCACCCTAATTTTGCAGTACGTGGAGTTGGCGCGGTAGCTCTGTTTGCGCAGTGCTAACAACTCGTCCCGCAGCGCAGGCGGATAATGTTCTAAGGTTCTAATGCCGTGAGATAAATACACAAAAATCGCCCACCAGCGCTCAGTCTGGTGGGCGATTGGTTTTAATGTCGCTTGCTTGCGAACTGCGCTGCATGATGCGCTACCAACCAGGCACTCGTCTCGAAGAAGCCGTAGGTGCGACGCAAACGGTTATGGTCAATGTGGTCAAGCGGTTCAAGCTCGGCTTCGGTGACGACGCGCTCCAATTCTTCGATGCGCTCTAACACTTCGCCGGGCGTGCGTGGCGCATGGATATCGGCATAGGTGCGGCGCTGTTGTGGGAACGTCACCTCGTCAGGCGGCAAGGTGGGCATCAACCCAAAGGTGACATACGAATGCGCGAAGGCGATGAGCTGCATACGGGGCATTTCTATTTTGTCATCCGGCATCACGTCGAAGCCGAACAATGCTTCGGCGTGTCCCCAATCCAACAAGACCGCGTTGACCAGCTTGCGTAACTCGGTGGTGTTCGCCACATCGGCAGCGCGCAAGCTAATCACAAAGCCTTCGCGCACGTCGCCCAGCTGCATGCGCGCGTCCTTGAAGGCGCGCTTTGCGTAAGAGGGCAACGCTGCCTGAGGCGCGACCAACCGAAACGCCAAACTATCCCGCAGCTCGCGGGCAATGTCGCCCATTTGCCAATAATCCAGCAACGAGTGGAAGAGCTCCATTCTTACCTCCTTCAAGCTTGTCACGGTTTGATTGGCTGTAAGCCGCTGCGCTGAGGTCTGAGCTGTTGCGTAGAGTATCGCGCAACGTGTCGAGAGTTGCAATAGCCTTTTAGTGGTATGGGCTTTGGCAATCGCGCATGCCGATTGCTAATTCTAACAATTCTCCAACGACGCGTGTATGTTGCTCTAATGTACGTCGCGTATAGTAGCGGCGTAAATCAAATGAACCATTACGGGGCGCCACGGCGTCCTCATTACAAAAGGAGAAAAACTTATGGCAAAGATTGTGCGTTGGGAACCGTTTAACGATTTTGTGGCGTTGCGCGATGCGATGGACAATCTCTTCGAGAATTCTTTCATTCAACCGCGCTTCCTTGCGCCATTCCGCGAGAGCGTGATGGGGCAGCTGCCATTGGATGTGATCGAAACCGAGGATGAGCTCGTCGTGAAGGCGACGGTTGCTGGCTACAAGCCTGAAGAAATTGATGTGACCATCGTCGGCGACACACTGACCATCAAAGGCGAAGGGAAGGAAGAGCAGAAGGACGAGCAGCCGACGTATTTGTTGCGGGAGCGTCGCTTGGCGTCGTTCAAGCGCTCGTTCACGTTGCCCGTTGACGTGCAGGCTGACAAAGCGAAGGCAGAGTTTGAGTATGGCGTGTTGACGCTTGTGTTGCCGAAGGCGGAAGCCATCAAACCGAGGCAAATCAAGATCAACATGAAGAATGGCACAAAGTCGGTTTAACGAAAAATAGAACCGAAAGACGAAAGAAGAAAGAGGGAGCTAAAAGCCCCTTCTTTCTTTTTTGTGCGTCTGCCAAATGCGAGCGCGATTCATCAATCGCGTGGCAGCGTGTTAAGCGGCGGCGTCTCTGCGCCGTGCCGCCACATTTAGTCGCCATTGTTCTCTGAAGTGAATTCGTCGCTGGTTTGAATCCATTGTGCGTCGAGGGCTTCGTCGTCTTGGGCGCTCGCGCTGAGGATGATGATCGCGCCGCAGAGCGCACAGCTTGCCGCATGATCGAGTGTATCCGAGAAGATGAGTTGATGGTCACAAGTGATTTGTGTATCTGACAGGTTCATAGATCACTCCTGAAAAGAAATTGCTTCGGTCTATAATTGTTCAATCAAAGCAGGTAATTGCCCAATGTGTTCTAAGGTGTAATAACCGGCTTGCGGCGGATTGGCGACGACTTCGTGCGCCCAGGTGGTGCGATACGGAATATAGACGGCGTTGCCGCCCAGCTCAAGGACGGGCAGCACATCGGATTTGAGCGAGTTGCCTACCATCAAAAATTTCTGTGAGGCGACCTTGTATTTCGCCAAACATGCGGCGTAGATTTGCGCCGTTTTGTCGCTGACAATTTCGATGTGTGTGAAATACTCTGCTAAACCTGAGCGCGCAATCTTGCTCTCTTGGTCGAGCAAGTCGCCCTTTGTGATAATCATCAATGGATACGAAGCGGCTAATGCGCTGATGGTATCTCTGACATGCTCTAACAGTTCGATGGGCGAGCTCAACATCTCTTTGGCGTACTGGATGATTTGTTGGAGGTCTTTGCCGTGAATCTCGCCGTCGGTCAATTCAATCGCCGTCTCGATCATCGCCAGTGTGAAGCCTTTGATACCATAACCAAAGTATTCGAGGTTGCGAGTTTCCGTGCTGAAGAGCTCGCGCTTCACGCGCTCCTCATGCTGATAGGGCGCAAGCAGCTGCGCGAACTTCGCTTCAGTCAGCGTAAATAAATGCTCGTTGTGCCACAAGGTATCGTCGGCGTCGAAAGCAATTACGTCGAACATGATGCAATCCAATGATGACGGAGAACAGAAGGCGGGAGACGGATGATTGTCTTCTGTCATCGGTTCTCCGTCTCCCATCCTACGTCCGATACGCCGCGTTGATCGTCACGTAGTCATGCGACAAATCGCACGTCCACATCGTCGCGCTCGCGTCGCCTTCCCGCAAGGTCAATTCAAATTCCACGTCGCTTTCCGACAGCAGCTTCAATGCCTCCTCCTCTGAGAAGGGTTGCGGCACACCATCCATGAGCAATTGCAGCGGTCCCATCCGCAGGCTAGCCTTTGTTGGATCGAACGACACGCCACTGCGTCCTGCCGCCGCGAGGATGCGTCCCCAGTTCGCGTCGCGCCCGTAAATCGCCGTCTTCGTCAGCAGCGAGGTCGCAATCGTGTTGGCGATTTGATGCGCGTCCTTTTCGGTGCGCGCGCCTGAGACGATCAGCGTCACGAATTTCGTCGCGCCTTCGCCATCACGCACGATCTGCTGCGCGAGCTCCATACACACCCTGTTCAACGCCGCTTGAAATTTTTGCAAGTCGGGTGTGACGCCGCTCATGCCATTCGCCAAACACAACACGGTATCGTTGGTGCTGGTGTCGCCATCCACGCTAATACGATTGAAGCTGACGTTGACCGCTTGGCGCAGCGCTGTTTGCAGAGTAGAGCGGTCCACTTTGGCGTCGGTCGTGATGACGGCGAGCATCGTCGCCATGTTCGGATGAATCATGCCCGCGCCTTTGCACATCCCCCCAATCGTCACGCCATCGAACATGACGGCAAATTCTTTTGGCTTCGTGTCGGTCGTCATGATGCCGCGCGCCGCTGCATGACCGCCATCATACGTGAGCGCTTTCAATGCCGCATCAATGCCGGCGCGCACCTTCTCCATCGGCAACTGCACGCCAATCACGCCCGTTGACATGACCATCGTTTGTCTTTCGTCGAGGTCGAGCAGATTGGAGGTTTGGTGTGTCATGGTTGCCGCGTTGTTCACTCCTTGCTGTCCCGTTACGGCGTTGGCGTTGCCGCTGTTGACGACGATGGCTTGAATGCGGTCGCCATGCGTCGCCAGATGTTCCCTGCAAATTTGCACGGGCGCGGCGCTCACCAGATTCGTCGTGAACATGGCCGCGCACGCGCACGACACATCACTCACGACCAACACTAGGTCGGGTGCGCCTGTTTTCTTGATGCCCGCCGACACCGCGCCTGCGCGAAACCCTTTGGGTGAGGTAATCGAACCATCGTTGATGATTTGCATGAATGCTCCGAGTCAAAGTGTCGAGTGTCATGTGCCAAGGGTCATGTTAGAGCGCATCACTTGACACTTGACACTTGACACTCGACACTTGACACTTGACACTTGACACTCGACACTTGACACTTGACATTGATGTTATGCAACTGTCTTCGGTTTCAACCATTTCAACACCGCCGTCTCACGGCAGTTATACAAGAAGGGACAAATGATGCAGTCGCCCCAAATCTTTTGCGGCAACTCGTGTTTGGGTATCACATGAAAGCCAACCTTGTTGAAGAACTCGACCTTCAACGTGAGCGCGAACGCATACTCATAACCGCGCTCAATGCCCAGCGCGACGAGACGATTCACGATGAGCTTGCCCACGCCTTGCCCCGCATACGTTTCGGACACAGCGAGCGAGCGCACTTCTGCGCTCTGCTCGTCCCAGTGATGCAACGCGCCACAGGCGATGACGTGTCCATCGGCGACGGCGACGATAAACTCGCGCAGGTTTTGCCGCACCGATTCTTCTTTGCGCGGGAGCATGTCACCCAGCGCAGCGTAGTGGTTGATCAGCATCGTGATAGTCGGCGCGTCCTGCGGTTCCGCCGCGCGTACCACAGGTGAAGCTGGTGTCATCATCGGCTTGATACTCGCACGCGGCGCGTCGCGCCTCACATGATATATGGGACGTTGCGGCGCGCCGCGAACTACGGGGGGTAACATGGGGTGAATGCTCATCATTTCCTCTTGAAGTGGTAATTAGTGATTAGTAATTAGTAATTGGTAATTGGGGTTTGGTGAGCATCAATTACCAATTACCAATTACGAATTACTCATCTCTGACAACACCGCGCCAAACTTGTCGGCGAATTCATCAATCTCTTTTGCTCCGACGATCAGGGGGGGCACGAAGCGAAGCGTGTTTTCGCCTGCGCTGACGAGAATGAGCCCATGCTCATAGCCTTTGTTCACGGCTTTGCTCGTATCGCCTTTGAGGTCAACGCCCCACATCAGACCT
>CAZDYP010000012.1:6760-24515 GCA_964509505.1 uncultured Anaerolineae bacterium
ACGCCGCTCCACTCGTACGCCCACAGTTTGCCCGTGCGCGAGAGCCCGCATTGAATCTCGTCGAAGATCAACACGGCTTGATGCTGGTCGCAGAGCGCGCGGATGCCTTTGAGAAATGCGGGCGTCGCGGGATAGATGCCGCCCTCGCCTTGAATCGGTTCGAGAATGACGGCGCATGTCTTATCGCCAATGGCAGCTTCTGCTGACGCGAGCTCGTTGAAGTCGGCAAACTTCACGCCGGGCAACAACGGCTCGAAGGGTGCACGATACTTTTCTTTCGCGGTCACGGCGAGCGCGCCAAACGTGCGCCCATGAAACGAGTGTGTGAAGGCGACGATTTCGGTTTTGTCCGCGCCCACGTTTTTGCGCGCCCATTTGCGCGCGAACTTCAACGCGCCTTCATTCGCCTCGGCGCCTGAGTTGCAAAAGAACACTTTGTCGGCGAAGGAGCGCTCGACCAATTTCTTAGCAAGTTGAATCATCGGCGCGGTGTAATAGAGGTTCGAGGTGTGCATGAGCTTTTGCGCTTGTTGCTGCAACATGGCTTGCACCTCTTGGTCGCCATAGCCGAGCGCGTTGACGGCGATGCCGCCACAGAAATCGAGATACCGTTTGCCGTCGGTGTCATACAAATACGCGCCTTCACCATGATCCAACACGAACGGTGGGCGCTTGTACGTTTGCAGCACGTACTGTTTTTCTTGCGCCATGAGCTCTTGTGCGTTAGACATTGAATCTCCTTGAGTCAGTTGGGGTTAGGAGTTGGAGTTGGGTGTTGGAGTTTGAAAGATATGGCTGAGAATTCAAAAACTCAAACCTCTAACTCCAACTCGCAACTCCCACTCTATTATTTGATAACCGTGCCTGCGCCATTACGCAATCCATCCAAATCACAGATGACCACTTGCCGCACGCCTGCTTCAATTGCCTCGGTCGCTGATTGCACTTTGGGAATCATGCCGCCGCTGATTTGCCCTGAGGTGATGTGTGTTGCGATTTCATTGGGCGTGAGCTGTGAGACGACTGCGCCATCAATCATCACGCCTTTCACATTCGTTACGAACAGCAGCGCATCGGCGTTCAGCGCTGTGGCGACGGCGAGCGCGGCGTGATCAGCGTTCACATTGTAAGCGTGACCATCGAAGCCAAACGCAATCGAAGCGATGACGGGGATGATGCCTTGCGCGAGCAACATTCGCAAAAAATCGCTGTTGACGCGCGTGATGTGTCCAACGAAGCCGAGGTCGCCCTGCGGAATCTTCAACGGTTCGGCGCGCAGCAAGTTCACATCGCCGCCGCGCAACCCCAATGCGTTTGCGCCTGCCATGTTCAATGTCCGCACGAGGCGATGATTGATGACGCCGCCCATCGCCATCTCGACGCATTGCAAATACGCTTCGTCGGTGACGCGCAAGCCTTCGAGGCGTTGCTCGACGAGACCAAACTGTTTGCCGAGCGCCGTGATTTCCTTGCCGCCGCCATGCACGATGATGAGCGGTGTTTTTTGTGCAGCGACGATTTGCGCCAGACCTTGCAAAAATTCGGGCGAATCAATTTCGTTGCCGCCAAGTTTGATGACATTGAGCGTCATAGTTCAATCTTTAATCTTTAATCTTTTAAATCAACCCCGCCGTCTCCTCTACCCCAAACATCACATTCATATTCTGCACCGCTTGCCCGCTCGCGCCTTTGATGAGGTTGTCAATCGAGCTGCATACGATGGCGGTGCCGTTGACGGCCGTGACAGAGATGACACATTGATTGTTGCCCATCGTGTGGCGCATCGTCGCCAGTTTGCCTGCAGGCAAAATTTTCACGAAGGGTTCAGCCTCATACGTTTGCCGATAGAGGCTGATGAGCGCATTCGTATCCATTGTCTTCGTCGGCTGCACATACATCGTGGACAACATGCCTTGATTGATGGGGACGAGATGCGGCGAGAAGATGATGTGTTTGGGTTGACCTGCAGCCCATTCCAGCTGTTGCTCGATTTCTGGCACGTGGCGATGCATACGTCCGATGTTGTAGGGCGAGATATTTTCGTTTGCCTCAACGAATTGATACATCAAATCCGTCTTGCGTCCTGCGCCCGACACGCCCGACTTCGCGTCAATGATGATGGGCGCATCCGACAGCAACCCTTCTCTGGCGAGTGGATAGAGTCCGAGCAACGCACTCGTCGGATAGCAGCCGGGATTGGCGACGAGTTGTGCAGCCTTGATTGGCGTGCGGTTGACCTCGACCAAGCCATACACGGCTTCGTTCAAAAGTTCAGGCGCAGTGTGATCATGTTTATACCATTGCTTGTAATTCACAGGCGGTTTCAAACGAAACGCGGCGCTGAAATCAATCACGCGCACGCCTGCCTTGAGGCAGCGCGCGGCATGTTGCATCGCCGCCTCATGGGGCAAGCAGAGAAACGCTACATCAATTGCGTCCAACGGCGCGGCATCGGTTGCCACCAGCACCAGCTCATCCGTTGTCGGATAAAGATCGGCGAGTGCTTGCCCACCCGAACTTTCCGATGTGCCGAAGACGACCTCGACGTGCGGATGTCGCCGCAACATTTTCAATAGCTCGATGCCCGTGTAACCCGATGCGCCGAAAATACCAACCTTGACCATGTCTCCTCCCGATGATGACGGAAGACGGAGGACAGAAGACGGAAACCGATTGTCTTTTGGTTAAACATCGTTGGTCACCCGTCATCCGTCATCCATCTAAAAATAAAAACTCCCAGACCGTAGTCTGGGAGTCTCGTTAGTTCAATCTAGGCGCGGCCTAACAAGCTCATCCAGCACACAGGTCTGGCGAGGGTTGCTTGCTCGGTCGTCGCGGGGAAAAAGATATCAACATGCTTGCTCCAAAGTGTCGTACAAAATTATAGCAGTGTATTTTTCGCTGTCAATTTTTGTTATGTTATAATCCTGTCGCTGTTGTCCAATGAGTGATGAGAGATCCTATGTCGTTTGATTTCGTTGAAATACTCCGTTTGCTGTTTGTGATTTTGATATCATTTGCTGTTCACGAGCTCAGCCACGCAGTTACTGCAGATTACTTGGGCGACGATACTCCACGTCGTGCTGGACGCATCTCGCTTAACCCACTGGTGCATTTGGATCCAGTAGGCACGTTAATAGTAGTGTTGAGTGTATTAGCAGGTGGGTTGATTGGTTGGGCTTACACCCCTGTCAATCCATTGCGGCTACGGTACGGCCCTGTGGTGGGTATGGGCATCGTATCTATCGCGGGCCCCATCGCCAACCTACTGCTGGCTTTGTTGTCTGCGTTGATTTTTCACGCATCAATTCTGGCAGGGGTTCTTAATCTCCCGCTCGCGCTCATCTGTGACACTTTTGTTTACGTGAACGTGAGTTTGTTTTTTCTGAATTTATTGCCCTTGCCTCCATTGGATGGCTTTCGCATATTGTTGGCATTTCTACGCTTGATTCGTGGACGAGAAGCGTTGCAATTGTCCGAACGGATCGCGAGCTTAACAGCATACGGACCCATGTTGTTCATCATGTTAATTGTCTTTGATCGCTTTTTACCCTTCAGCATCTTGGGTTTGTTGATCGGACGACCTGCGTCTTGGCTGATCCATTTGTTGGGCTTTTAGTATGAAAGCAATGGCTCATCGCTTCCAGCAATTTTTCCGCGCGCTGCGGGCGACCGTTTCACCGGCCGAGCGTTTGTTGTTGCGCGAATATCTTTCGCGTGAACAACGCGCTCTATTCACGCGCATGACGTTGAGCGACCAACGGCATTGCCTCGACCTGTTTTATACCTTGCGCGACAAAGGCGAGAGCGATGAAGCGCTATTACAAGCGGCGTTGCTGCACGACGTGGGCAAATCGGAAGCGCGCATTTATTTGTGGCAGCGAGTCACGTATGTGTTGATGGGTAAAGTCTCGAAGCGCTGGCGCAACCGTTTTTGTGACAGATCAGACCGCGATTGGCGTTATGCGTTCTTCGTGCTGGCGCATCACACAGAGATTGGCGCAGCGCTGGCGAATCGCGCGGGTTGCGCCGATGAAGTGGTCGAGTTGATTCGCGCACACCAATCGCCCATCACGCCAAAGATACCGTCCGCCGCGCGGCGCAAGTTGCGGGCGTTGCAAGCGGCGGACAACCAATAGTCGGTTAGTCGCATAGTCGCGTAGCCACGTAGTCGCTTGACCGTAGCGACCAAGTGACTATGCGACCAAACGACCAAACGACCAAAGGACTAAGTGACTACATGGCTAGAGCACGCATTTCAATTATTGGATTGGGACTGGTTGGCGCGTCCATCGGTTTGGCGTTGCGGCGCGAGAAACCACAACTTGAGGTGGTGGGGCATGACATCAGTTCCGATGCGGCCAAGCAAGCCTTAAAGCTCGGCGCGATTGAAAAAGCCGAATGGAACTTGCTCAACGCATGTGAGACGGCAGATATGTTGATTTTTGCGACGCCCGCGCTCGCCATCAAGGAGACATTCGAGATTCTACGCAAGAAAGACGCGCAACTCAAAGAGGGCTTGATTATCACCGACACCGCCAGCACAAAGGCGGATGTGCTGCGTTGGGCGGAGCGATTGTTGCCGAAGCATGTCTATTTCGTCGGCGGCGATCCGATGGTGGGACGCGATGGCGCGACCGCCGGCCCCAGCGCCGACTTGTTCAAAGGCGCAACCTATTGCCTCATCCCATCGCCGGCGACGCCGAGTGACGCCATACAGCGTGTGCAAGGGTTGGTCGAATTGCTCGGCGCGACTGCATATTTCATTGACCCGCTAGAACACGATGGCTACGCGGGCTTTGCCGATCATTTACCGTTCTTGGTTTCCACGGCGTTGTTGCGCATGGCCGCCGCAAAACAAAAGGAACCAACCACGCGCGCTGAACCAGCAATGCACCGCATGGTGGGCGCGACTTTTCGGCGCGCCGTCGAGTTTGCCTCGGATGACCCGAACACCTATCGCGATGTGTGTCTAACGAATCGTGAGTCGTTGGTGCGTTGGCTGGGCGTCATGCGCGAGCAGCTCGACGAATTGAGCGCGTTGGTGCAAGAAGGCGACGAGAAAAAGTTGGGCGATTTGTTTGATCAAGCCTACCTGCTGCGACGCATGATAAACAAACCCTATATAGATGCGGATTTAGAAGCGCAATCCAACACCATTCGCAATGCGACGGGCTTTGGGATTGGCGACTTGTTTGGCTTTCGGCAACGGAAGCCGCCTGAACCGAAGAAGTGAACAAGGAGTGAGTGATTGATTAGCATCTCGGCGGTGATGCCCGCCTACAACGAAGAAGCGAATATCGAACCGCAAGTGCACGACGTCGTCAACATGCTACGAAGCGTGACGGATGATTATGAAGTGATTGTGGTGAATGACGGCAGTCGTGATCGCACAGGCGAAATCGTCTCGCGTCTATCAGCCGCTATGCCGCAGGTGCGACTCGTACAGCATGAACGCAATCAAGGCTATGGGGCTGCGCTTTATACAGGTTTTACCAACGCCAAGAACGAGTGGATTTTTCTGACGGATTCGGACCGACAATTTGATATGGCTGACTTTCAAAAGTTATTGCCATTCATCCAACAAGCCGACATCATCGCTGGTTATCGCGCGCCACGACGCGACCCGTTCATGCGTGTGTTGAATGGCAAAGGCTGGAGCGCGTTAGTGACATTGTGGTTTGGTTACACGGCGCGCGACATTGATTGCGCGTTCAAGCTGTTCAAGCGGGAGGTGATCGAGCGTATCCAATATCACATCGTCTCGCGCGGCGCGACGTTCAGCGCCGAGTTTTTGATTCGCGCCAAGCGCCAAGGCTATCGTATCGTGGAGGTGCCAGTCTCACATCATCCACGTCGCGCGGGCAGCCCCACGGGGGCGCGCCCCGATGTGATCATGCGCGCCTTCCGCGAGCTGTTTAAGTTGCGATGGAAGCTCTGGTTCGAAGACGATACAAGCAGGAGCGCAGTCCCTGCCCAACAATGAGCTGGTTTTTACACTTGAGGACGAGAGCGCAACACTCGTCTAACATGACCGAAGACTGAAAACCCGTTTGCATCGTTCAAGTCAAACGGGTTTTTGGTGATTATAAGCAGGGCAAGTTTTTAACCTGCCTTGCGCGCATTGGCAAGTGCTAACCTCTCTTGTCAGAACGACTGGGGCTTACTTGCCCTACCCTACTCCGTGAAGGATTCAGCGTGACCTCACACGCATTAAAAATTTTGATGATCGCGCCAACGTCGTTCTTCTCGTCGTACGGCTGTCACGTACGCATTGCAGAAGAGGCTGAGGCGTTGCAACGACTCGGCCATCGCGTCAAGATTGTGACGTATCGCAACGGCAATGCATGGCGCAACCTCGACATTACACGCTCACTGCCCATTCCCTATCGCACCCACTACGAAGTGGGCTCGTCGCGCCACAAACTCGCGTTCGATGTCTTGCTGGGTCTCAAAGTAATTGAGACGGCGCTGCGCTATCGTCCTGATGTGATTCACGCACATCTGCACGAAGGCGCGTTGCTTGGCTATCCGTGGCATTGGCTCACAGGCACGCCGCTCATTTTTGATTTTCAAGGCAGTCTGACCAGCGAGATGGTTGACCACCATTTCTTGAAAAAGGATGGGCGCTTCTATGCGTCTGTGTTGCGTCTTGAGCAATGGATCAACAATTTACCTAATGCGGTCATCGCGTCATCACAGCGTGGCGTGCGTTTGTTGCGCGATGAGTTTGGTTGCCGCGTCGCGCACATCAAAGTCGTGCCTGATTGTGTCCATGCCGAGGTATTCCATCCTCAAGCGCTCACGGACGCTGAACGCTGTGCGCTCAAAGCGCAATGGGGGATTCCGCGCGACCGTAAACTGATCGTCTATTTGGGTTTGCTTGCGCCCTATCAAGGCACAGATCTGTTGTTACAGGCTGCGCAAATCATCAAAGCGCAACAGGCTAACGCGCACTTTTTGATTATGGGTTATCCGGGCGTGAGTACGTATCAAGCTCTCGCAGCGCGGCTAGACGTGAGCGATGTAGTGACGTTCACGGGACGTATCCATTACGAAGACGCGCCGCGTTACTTAGCGTTGGGCGATGTGGCAGTCGCGCCAAAGCTTTCGATGACGGAAGGCATCGGCAAGGTGTTGAACTACATGGCGCTCGGTCTGCCGACGGTCACGTTCGACACGGAAGTAAGCCGCGAATATCTGGCAGAGCATGGCTGCTATGCGAAGCCCGGCGACGCAAGGGATTTGGCGCGTGTGTTGCAAGAGGTGTTGGACAACGACGCCCGCGCCAAAACATTAGGGCGCGCATTGCGCCAACGCGCCATCGAACATTTTTCATGGGAAAGGGCGGGACACAAAATTGTTGATATCTATGCGAGCTGTTTGGCGCGAAGCCACGCAACTGTATCAATACCGCGATCTAGTCCGTAACCTCGTTATGCGCGACTTGAAGGTGCGCTACAAAAATTCTGCGCTAGGCATTGCGTGGTCCATGCTCAACCCCTTGGGCATGATGCTGGTCTTCACGGTGGTTTTCACCGTCATGCTGTCCAACAACATTGACCGTTATCCCATTTTTATTTTGTGCGGCTTGTTGCCCTGGAATTGGTTCGCGGGTTCTGTCGTCGGCTCAATTTATAGCGTGGTAAGCAATGCGCCTCTCGTCAAAAAGGTCTATTTCCCGCGCGAGGTCTTGCCCTTGTCTGGCGTCATCGCCAATCTGGCGCATTTTTTGCTTGCGCTGGTCGTGTTGTTCGCCATGATGATGTTCTTCAGGACGCCTTTTACAGGTTGGGCTTTGTTGCTGCCCCTTATTATTGCCGTGCAATTCATCTTCACGCTCGGCTTGGCATTTTTTCTCTCAGCCGTCAACGTCTATTATCGTGACACGGCGCAGATTATAGATGTGCTGATGCTCGCGTGGTTTTTCCTGACGCCCGTGTTTTATTCGATGGACATCTTGCCCCAGACCAAGGAAGTGCTAGGGTATGTAGTGCCTGTGCAACGTCTGGCGTATATTCTGAACCCGATGGCGTCGCTCATTGCGTCGTATCGCGTCATTCTTTATAATGGCGCGCCGCCCGCCTTTGATTTTCTGCTCCGCACGGTAGCTACCGCGCTCGTCGTCCTCGCGCTTGGCTATTTGTTTTTCCGCCGCGCCAGTCGTTCATTTGGTGAAGTCTTATGACGTATCAGGCGCCAAGCAGTCTGCCATGCTTGGTGCGTAACCCATGACACTTTAAGGAGATTGACATGCACCGCCTTCCGCGTTACCTCGAAACACTCAAACAATTAATAGACAAATTGCCACAACAAGCGCTGGCTGACACGGTTGCAATTCTGCTCTATGCAAGAACGCATGGCAATCGCGTGTTCTTTATGGGCAATGGCGGCAGCGGTTCGACGGCGGGCCACTTTGCCACCGATTTGGGCAAAGGGACGGAAGCTGTGGGCTTGCCACGCTTCAAGGTCATGTCGCTCAACGACAACATGTCCACATTCTCCGCGTATGCCAACGACCTGGGCTACGAGCATGTCTTTGCCGAACAGCTCAAGGCGTTTATCACGCGCGGCGACATTGTGATTGGCTTGAGCGGCAGCGGCAATTCGCGCAATGTGTTAGAGGCAATGAAAGTCGCACGCAACGCGGGCGGCGTGCTGATTGGCATGACAGGCTTCGACGGCGGCTTGCTCAAGCAGATGGTCGACCTCAACCTCCATGCGCCCACGCACGACCTCGGCACACGCACCCAGAACATGGGCTTAGCGGAAGACGCGCACCACATTATGATGCACCTCATCTGCGAGCTGATTCGCAGCGCGCAACCTGACGAATACGCATTGCCCGCATGGGTGGAGAAGGAGGCGTGGGGCTTGCGGGTGAGGCGCGTCTCGTAAGATGCCTGTCTTCAATAGTCAGTAATCAGATGAATAGCCTTTCAGTGTAATTGCCTAGAGAACGAAAAACCCGTTTTTATAACTGAAAACGGGTTTTTCGTTGACCGTGTTTTATCTGGCTACTGACTGCTGACAGCGAGCTTCTTTTATAGGTGCTTGCCGAAAAATGCCAAGGTGCGTCGCCACGCATCGTCTGCCGATGCTTTGTGATACACGTCGGCGCGTTCGTTATTGAAGAAGGCATGATCCACGTCAGGATAAATGTGCATCTCAACGGATTTGCCACGCTGCTTGAGTTCGCTTTCCAACCCGCGCACGACTTCGGGCGTGACGAACCCATCTTTCTCCGCGTACAAACCCAAAACGGGCGCAGTCAACGCATCGAGATCGGGTTTCACGTTGGGATGGATGCCATAAAAGATGACGCACGCGCCGACCGCAGTAGGATTCTTGCTGGCAGCGAATAACGAGAGCGCGCCGCCCATGCAAAAGCCGACGACGCCGACTTTCTTGTTCGTCACGGTGGACTGTGCGGCGAGACAGTTGATCGCGCCGCGCAGATCAAGCTCGGCTTGCTCCACATTCAAAGCCATAAACAATTTGCCGGCTTCGGTCGGCTCATTCGCCGTCTGCCCATGATATAGATCCGGCGCAAGCGCAGTGTACCCTTGCGCGGCGAAACGGTCGGCGACTTCTTTGATATGAGGCACAAGTCCCCACCACTCTTGAATCACGACGACGCCTTTGCCATTGCTCTGCGCGGGCGTGGCAAGATAGCCGTTAGCGGTCTTGCCATTGCTGGGGAATGTCACCATCTGTCCCATAAAAAAACCTCCTTGTGATTAGGGATTGGATATTGGAGATTGGAGCTTAGAGCGGTTTCCACTTTCACTTACGGTATCTCCGCTCGCAGCGGCTGGTGCGACAAGCTCACCATGTATTTGGAATCCGCCGCCCTGTGCGCTGGATGATTGGAATGTGGATGTTGGACGCGCAGGATGATAGCAAAATGGAGTCGGATGGTCAATTACTTTGTCAGAAGCGCTCGCCCTAACCGTTCGATCCCTTCCAATAAGCGCGGCGTTTCTAGCAACCCCGAAATCATCACGTGACAGCCACGCTCCTCGTCGTAAAAATACCCCGGATGCGCGAACAATCCCACCTGCAGCATTCGCTCCAACAATTTATCTTCATCCTCACACTCCAACATTTCTGGAAACAAATACATCCCACCCATCGGCGGCGCGACGCGCACAGGTGGAATCGGTTGGAGCGCGGCGATGGCTTCGCGCAGGTTGTGTTGAATGCGCGCGCGCATTGTCGCCACAAACTCCATGCCGCGCGCGAACAAAGTAGGCAACATGAACTGCGTCAATGAGTTGGCGCTGAGGAATGTATCGTTGAGCAGCTCAAGCCGTTCGACATACTTATCGGCGCGGGGCCCGCTCAACGCGATCCAGCTGAGCTTCAAATCGGGTAAAGCAAACATCTTCGAGAGGCCGTTCAAATGAAAGACTGTCGCCTCGGGAAACAATGCGCCGATGGGCGGCGCCTGCGACGCGGCAAAGGGAAATTCGCAGAAGACTTCGTCGGCGATGAGCGGTAATTGAACATTAGAGATTGAAGATTGAAGATTGGAGGTCGGGATTTGGAATTTTTCCGCGATGACGTGTCCTGTGGGATTGTGTGGCGAGATGAGGAGGATAGCGCGCGTGCGATCATCGGCTTGTGCCGTGAATTGCGTCGTGTCCAAATACCATTGATTCGACGTCATTGCAAGCGCCGTTTGCGAAGCAATCCCCTCCGACGTCATTGCAAGCGCCGTTTGCGAAGCAATCTCCCCGCTGTCAATAGGGGATTGCTTCACCATGAAAGGGCTCGCAATGACATAAGGCTTGAGCGCGATGTGATGAATCTCTGCCAGGTGCGCGAACAATGGATAGCTCGGCACAGGCGCAAGCACATTGTCGCTCGGTTCGGTCAGCAATGAGAACAACAACGAATACGCTTCGCTGGTGCTGGCGGTGATGAAGATGTGGTCGGGTGGGATGTGTAATGATGGTGTGCGCTGTGCGTAGTATTGCGCGATGGCTTCGCGCGCGCGCAAGCTGCCTTTCGACTCAGGCTGATAGCGTCGCGCATACCAATACTCATCAGCCGCTGCGCGCAAGAGGTCGGGCGGAAAGATGAATCCGTGCAGCGTGGGATTGCTGCTGCTCAGGTCGAGATAATCGGGACGTTGCGCTGCGCGTTGGCGCATGAGCTCCAGCGGCGAAGGTGTGAGGTCAACGGTTGCGATGGACATGGGACGAAAAGTGAATAGTGAACCATGAACATGAAAAGCCAATGATGCGCGCTTTCAACGCGTTTCGTTTTCATCGAGTAACTCTTCCACCGAATTCAATATCACATCCGCATAAGGCGCGAGTCGTTCCTTCGGTGTGATGCCTGACAAGACGCCGATGTTCAAACCAACTTTCGCGGCGCGTCCCATCTGTACGTCGTGAACGGAGTCGCCAATCATCACCGTTTGTGACGGGTGAATCGCCAACCGCTCACAGATGGTCAGAATCATGTTGGGCGCAGGTTTGAGAGGCACGCCATCGTCGGCGCAAACCACGGTGCTGATGAATGAGGTTACCTTGAACATCTGTATCGTCGCCTCGGTCGGCGCACGGTCATCAGCTGTGGCGATGGCAATTTTTATGCCATGCGTCTGCAACTGTCCAAACAACCGCTTGAGGTCAACGAGGGGTTTCGCGAGGGCAATGGGATCAGGTGCATACCAAGCCTTCACCAATACTGACTCCGCCTCAGTTTGGGACAAGCCTACGTCTCGCAAAAACTTATGGGCGATGGCGCGCAACGTCCCAAGCGGCTGAAGTGCGAGTGCGCCTTCAGGATCAATCCAATGCGTTATGGGATCAACGTCCATGACGCGCAACAAAGGCTCGCGCACATTCAAGCCCGAAGTGGCTTCAAGCTGATGCGCCACCCCATCAATCCAATTGAACCACAGCTCCCGAAAGTCAATGAGCGTGCCGTCTTTATCAAAAATGACCAGTTGAGGAGTGAAAGGTTCAAAGACGCGCATCAGCGTTTCCGCAACCAATAGAGAATGGCGCTGCCGTCGTTGAAGCTCAACGGGATGAACAGCTGCACGGCAAGGATCAGGTTGTCCAAAAATAGAAACAACACTAACAACCAAAACACACCGCCGATGAGTCTGGTGAAAAACACAAACGGCGCAATGAGCAGACAGAGCAAAAAATTTGCCGTAGGACCGCCGAACGCACGCGCCACATGCACGGCGGCGGGCAACGCTGGCTCATCGGATGGATAGACCGATGCTGCAATCAAGAATCCAAAGCGCACACCCTGCATGGGATAACCGACTCGACGCGCTGCGTACGCATGGCCTACGTGATGCCAGCAGACCGTCAGCCAATGCAACACAACTGCGACGAGCCCGCCGACCATCGCTTGTAGCAGTGGCAATTGAAACCACATCAATCCGATGAAGGCGAGCAGCGCCCATAGCAACAGGGAGCTGATAAAAAACGATGGGCGCGCGCTCAGTTGTAGCCTTGCAAACTTGCCAAATGAAATTTCGTTCATATTAGCTCTTCAGCCTCATCATCCCCACATCATACGCGGTGCAGATGAAAATACATGTATCTCCTATCCGTAGTAACCCGCGCCATTTTGCCGCAATTCGCATGTTTCGGCAAGAGGTTGCATTTTGACCCAACCCCATTTAATATCTTGCACGTGACAAATCGTTCCGAACTTCAGATGAAAACAACTGAAACGAAACACAATCTACCCGCATTACCCACGCCTTTGCTTGGTCGCGCGCACGAGGTTGCCGCGGTGCGTGACCTACTGGCGCGTGATGATGTGCGCCTGGTGACCATCACGGGCGCAGGCGGCGTCGGCAAGACGCGCCTCGCGTTGGAAGTGGGTAAAGACGTTGCGCGGCAACGTCTCTACGACGGGATTTATTTTGTCTCGCTGGCATCTATCACTGATGCATCGCTTGTCATGCCGACGATTGCCACAACGTTGGGCTTGCGCGAAGAAGGCGGCGCGTTGCGCGAGCGACTGTTCACGGCGTTGCAAACACAAAACACCTTGTTGTTGCTCGACAACTTTGAACAGGTGGTGGACGCCGCGCCGCAGCTCGCCGAGCTGTTGTCGCACTGTGATGCCATGCAGCTCATGGTGACGAGCCGCGAGGCATTGCGCCTTTCCGCCGAATACGAATTTCCATTGTCGCCGCTCACCTTGCCTGAGGCGACAACAGTGGCGACAGATGTGACGATGCTCTCGCAGTATGGCGCGATTGAGTTATTCGTGCGACGCGCACAGATGGTCAAGCCTGATTTTCTATTGAC
The DNA here is from genome assembly GCA_964509505.1 of uncultured Anaerolineae bacterium. Lineage (GTDB taxonomy): Bacteria > Chloroflexota > Anaerolineae > JACRMK01 > JACRMK01 > CAZDYP01. The sequence goes on from CAZDYP010000012.1 coordinate 20,056, forward strand.
TGATGCTAATGTTGTCGCTGTGGCTGAAATTTGCGCGCGGCTGGATGGGTTGCCGTTGGCTATCGAGCTCGCGGCGGCGCGCGTCAAGGTCTTGTCGCCGCAAGCGCTGCTGGCACGGTTGCGCCAAACGCCGTTGCAGCTGCTGACGACTGGCGCGCGCGATGTGCCTGCCCGTCAACAAACATTGCGCGATGCGATTGACTGGAGTTATGCGCTGTTGGATGAGGCGGAGCGGCGTTTGTTTCGCAGGCTTGGCGCGTTCGTCGGCGGTTGCACGTTGGAAGCCATCGAGCAAATCGCTTGCTTGAATGACGATGCGCCGACGGAGGCGCTGAACCTCATCACGTCACTCGTCCACAAAAGTTTGTTGCGTCAAGAAACACAAGCCGATGACGAGCCGCGCTTGCGGATGTTGGAAACGATTCGCCTGTACGCGCTTGAACAATTGGCGCAACATGGCGAATGGGAGATGATGCAACGCACGCAGCGCGATTATTATTTGGCATTGAGCGCACGCGCCGAGTCACAGCTCTTGGGCGCGGAGCAAGCGGTGTGGCTCACACGCTTGGCGTGTGAGCAAGATAACATACTTTAGGTGTTGCAGCATGTCATCACACACCATGATGCGGAAACGGCAGTGCGTTTGAGCGGCGCGTTGTGGCGCTTTTGGTTTGCGCGCGGTCATTTCAGCGAGGGGCGACGTTGGCTTGAAGCAGCGTTGAGTTTAAGCGGGGATGTTGCGGTGGGCATCCGTGCGAAAGCGTTGTGCGGCGCGTGCTTCTTGGCAGCGCATCAAGACGATTATGCGCGCGCAGAAACGCTCGGTGATGAAGGACTGCGATTGGCGCGACAAGCAGGTGATCATCATGCCGAGGCGACGGCGCTCTTTGCGTTGGGGAACATCTCGATTTGGCGCGGCGAGTTTGCCCGTGCGCGAGAATTGTTTCAGCAGAGCATCCAGTTGTATCGCAATGCGGCTGATGCATTGGGCACCGCCATGGCGTTGGCATATTTGTCCAATGTATTCGTGTTCGCAGGTGAAGATGCGGTTGCCCAACCTTTGCTGACTGAAGCAGAACATTTATTTCGCAGCGCACAACATGGGTGGGGTATCGCCTTTGTGTTATACACGCAAGGGTTCATCGCGCTCAATCAGGTGGATGTGGCCACGGCGCGCAAGTGTTTCGAGGCAGCGCTTGCGATCTTGCAGGACTTGGGAGACCGACGCGGCTTGATTCGCGTTCACGCGGGTTTGGGGCGTTTGGCATTGGATGCAGGCGACCTCGCCACCGCGCGCGAGCAATGGCAACTGTCGTTGCAACATGTGCAAGCGATTGGCGCGCGGTGGGGCATTGCGATTTACTTGGATGGCATGGCGGGTTGGCATGTGCGTGAGCAGCAGCCTCAACGCGCTGCGCAGTTGTTTGGCGCAGCCGATGCGTTGCGTGAAGCGATTAACGCGCCGTTGCCGCCGTTCTTGCAAAAATGGCGTGAGCGTGATTTGTTGCTGGCGCATCAGCATTTAGAGCGGGCGGCTTTCGTCGCCGCGTGGAACGAGGGTCATGCGTGGTCGTTGGAGCAAGCGTTGACGGCGGCGAATGAACCTGTCACGATGCCTCAATCTGCACCGACGGCGCAACCGCTGCGTCTCGCCGAGTTAGACGCGTTGACGCCGCGTGAGCGCGACGTGTTGCGGCTCGTCGCGCAGGGCTTGACCGACGCGCAAGTCGCCGAGAAACTCGTGGTGAGCATCCGCACGGTGAGCTCGCATCTCTATTCGATTTATAGCAAGCTGGGTGTGAACTCGCGCACGGCGGCGACGCGCTATGCGCTGGAGCATAAACTGGTGTGAGGTGAGATGAGTAATGAGTAATGGGTAATGAGTGGGGTGTGAAGCGTGATAGCCCAGCAAATCAAGAAACCCGTTTTCTGCGAAAAAACGGGTTTTTCGTTGATGCCTCAATTCGTTGTTGTCTTGGCGTCAGTAGTTCTACTGACGATGGCTAACTCACAAATCAGTAGTCAATTCGGTAATTCTACGGATGCGCTTGGGTTTCGGATGCGATAGACTGAAGCCATCCATCTGATTTAAAAGGAGCACCAAGTATGTCTAACGAATCGAACAAAACCGTGGCAAGTTTCAAAGCCTTCACCCAAGCCTTTCGCGCAGCATTTCCTGACCTGCATTACACGATTGACGACGTGCTAGCCGAAGGGGATAAAGTGGTCGTGCGTGCAACGGTCAGTGGCACACACCAAGGCGCGTTCATGGGCATGCCCGCGACGGGCAAATCGGCTACGTGGTCAGAGATTCACATTGCGCGCATGAATGATGGCAAGGTGGTCGAGCATTGGGTCAACCAAGACCGCATGGGGATGTTGCAACAACTCGGCCTGATCCCAGCACCCAAGGGCGCATAAACAATGACAATTATGCTTGAGAAAAGGAGCTGAACATGCTTACGACTGCCAATGCTATCCAAGCGACTGCGCTCACCGAAGTGAAAGGCGAAACCTCCATATTCATTCAATGCTCGCCGCAGCAGGCTTACGATTATTTGTTGGACTTCACGAAGCATCCCGAATGGGTGTTGAACATCTCGAAGGTGACCAAAGAGACGGCTGGCCCCATCAGCGTTGGGACGAAGTTCAAAACGTCGGAAATGGCGCCGCCCGTGCCATTGCTCAAGAGAATGCAATCTATGTTGTATTTCATGCAGGGCATGTTTTCAGGCGCGAATTCGTACAGCAATGCCGAGATTACCGCACTCGAAGCGGGGCGGCGCATCGCGTGGACAGGGCGCGTGCGCAAAGGCGCAAGTGATTTCAACGTCGCGCATTGGGAGGTCATCCTCGAAGCGCAGAATGGTGGTACGTTGTTGACGCAACGGTTCAATTATGTTCCGCAGACCGAAGCCTCGCGCAAGATGGTCGGCGCTTTGGGCGGACCTGAAGGCATCGCGGCAGCGTGTGGTCGCAGCTTGGCGAAATTGAAAAGCGTATTGGAGCAATAGCCAATTAGACGGAAGACGGGAGACTGCTGACGGAAGCGGATGACTGACACCCGTCACCTGTCTCCCGTCTTCTACCAATCATGCAAAGGAGAATTTCCATGTCACTCGAACAAATCAAAACTGTGGTGCGTCGTTTCAATGACGAGTTCGTCTCGCAAAACAACCTCGATTCGTTTAAGCAAGTCATGGCGCTGGACATCGTTGACCACAACGCCATCCCTAGCTTCCCTGCGGGCGCGGCGGGCGTCAGGCAACTATTCGATGTGTATCGCATGGCGTTCCCCGATTTGCGCGCCGAGGTCCACGACCAAATCGCAGAAGGCGATAAAGTCGCGACACGCAAGACGTTTCACGGCACGCATCTCGGTCCCTTGATGGGCATTCCACCAACAGGCAAAAAAGTCGCCATTAACGTTATTGACATCGTGCGTGTCGTGAATGGGCAGATCACCGAGCATTGGAACGTCGTTGACCAATTGGGGCTGCTGCAGCAGTTGGGCGTTGCGCCACAGCCTGCATAGGCTTGAGCATAGACTTGGGAAAACAAAACACCGCGAACCAATCGCGGTGTTTTGTTTTTCCTCGCAACCGTGTTTGACAAGATTCAACCTGTTGCATATAGTTCGCTCGCACAATTCATATCCCTTAGACATTACGCGGTTGCACCGCGAAGACGCGACCCTCTGAAGAGGGCAAGCGAACGCGAAGATTCTTTTTGTTTTTCTTCGCGTCCTTCGCCTCTTCGCGGTGCAATAGTCCCAACGGCGTAACGCCTATCCCTTTTGGAGAACGTACGATGAATCAAAACGCTTCGACTCGTCTGTTAGCCCCATTACTGCGCTTCGGTTTCGCTTGCGCGTTAATTGGGGCGTTCTTGTTTGGTTGGTTGTCGAATGTTCAACCCTCAGTCGCGTTAAGCAACACCATCGTCATCAGCCAAGTGTATGGCGGCGGCGGCAACAGCGGCGCAACATATCGCAACGATTTTATCGAGCTGTTCAATCGCGGTTCTACGACGGTCAATATCACAGGCTGGTCGGTGCAATATGCTTCGAGCACGGGCACGAGTTGGACCAATAAAACGGATTTAACGGGTTCGATTGGGCCCGGACAGTATTATCTCATTAAAGAGGCAGCAGGCGCTGGCGGCGCAGTTGATTTGCCGACAGCCGATGTCACAGGCACCATTGCTATGGGAGCCACCGCAGGCAAGGTTGCGCTCGTCAATAACGGCACCTTGTTGACGGGCAGTGGTTGTCCCTTTGGCGCGAGTGTCGTGGATTTCGTGGGTTATGGCACTGGCACTAATTGTTCTGAAGGGAGTGTTGCGCCTTCTTTAAGCAATACCACCGCTGCATTAAGGGCGACCAATGGCTGCACCGAAACCGACAACAACTCGACCGATTTCAGCGCAGGCGCGCCCAACCCACGCAACAGCAGCGCCGC
>CAZDYP010000012.1:24615-50089 GCA_964509505.1 uncultured Anaerolineae bacterium
TGGCACGGTGTCCGAGTTCAGACCGGGAGGCAACGCTAACAATCTGACCATCACCCAGCTCAACCCGTCGAGCATCGCCGTTTTATCGTCAGGCAATCCGACGCCCGCGCCGATTGTCATTGGAACAGGTGGGCGCGTGCCGCCCAATACGGTGATTGAAGATGATGTGGCGGGCGACATAGAGACGAGCGGCATTTTCGATCCGGCGACCGACGGCATAGATTTTTACGAGAGCCTCGAAGGCATGTTGGCGCAAGTCAACAACGCCGTCGTGGTTGGTCCGACCAATGCGTTTGGCGAAGTGGTCGTGCTGGGCGACAATGGCGTGAGCGCCAGCGTGCGGACGACGCGCGGCGGCATCGTCGTGCGTGCGACGGACTTCAACCCAGAGCGCGTGATCGCCGACGACGAAATTATCAAGCTCAGTGCGCTTGCCATGCCCTTAGCCAACGTCAGCGACCAATTTAGCGCGCCGCTCATCGGCGTGATGGATTACAGCTTCGGCAATTTCAAATTGCAAGTGTTGACGGCGCCCACTGTCGTAGCGAGCAGCTTAGCGCAAGAAACGACCACACCCCAGGGCGCGAATCAACTTGCCATCGCCACCTTCAATGTCGAGAACCTCGACCCGAATGATGGCGCAGCAAAGTTCACGGCTCTGGCGAGTCTCATCGTCAACAACTTGCAATCGCCTGACATCATTGCCGTCGAGGAAATTCAAGACAACAACGGCGCGACGAATGATGCGGTGGTGGATGCGTCGGCTACATACAACACATTGATTAGCGCGATTCAGAGCGCAAGCGGTCCGACCTACCAATATCGTCAAATTGATCCTGTGGACGATCAGGACGGCGGCGAGACGGGCGGCAACATTCGTCAGGGTTTCTTGTTCCGCACGGATCGCGGGCTTGCCTTTGTAGATCGGGCAGGTGGCACTTCAACCAATGCGACGACGGTGGTGAATGGCGTGGCTGGGCCCGAGCTGTCGTTCAGCCCGGGGCGTCTTGACCCGACGAATGCGGCATTCAACGCGAGCCGCAAACCGTTAGCGGGCGAGTTCACCTTCAACGGTCACAAGTTGTTTGTCATTGCCAACCATTTCAACTCGAAGGGCGGCGACCAACCGCTCTTTGGACGCTTCCAACCACCGACGCTGGCTTCGGAGACGCAACGCAACCAGCAAGCGCAAATTGTCCGCGATTTTGTCGCCAGCATCTTGACGCTCGACGCAAATGCGAACGTCGTCGTGTTGGGCGACTTGAATGACTTCGAGTTCTCGACGCCGTTGAATACATTGAAGGGCGGCGGCTTGTCGGCTCTGATTGAGACGCTGCCGCAAGGCGAGCGTTACAGCTACGTCTTTGATGGAAACTCGCAGGCGCTCGATCACATTTTGGTCAGCTCCAATTTGTTGAACAACGCGGCTTATCAGTACGATGTGGTACATGTGAATGCGGAATTCGCAACGCACGCCAGCGACCACGACCCACAAGTCGCGCGCTTCACGCTCAATCCGCTGGCAACGCCAACCCCAACGAGTACAGGCACAGCTGCGCCAACCGCGACGCCAACGGCTACGCCAACTCCAACTGTCACACCCACACCAACCTCCACGCCGACGCCCGTCTTGGTCGTCATCAGTCAAGTGTATGGCGGCGGCGGCGGTTCTGGTTTCTATCGCTATGATTACGTCGAGCTCTTCAATCGCGGGAGTATCCCCGTCAATTTGACTGGGTTCGCGGTGCAATATGGTTCGGCAACGGGGAACTTTGGCTCTGGCTCAACTTTGATTTACGCGTTGCCGAGTGGCACGACGATTCAGCCCGGTCAATATCTGTTGATTCAAACAGGCAGCGCAGGCACAAGCGGCGCAAATTTACCTGTGGCGCCTGACTTTACGACGACGAATCTAAACCTGTCACAATCGAGTGGGAAAGTGGCGCTGACCAATGTGACGAGCGGCTTAGGGTGTGGCGCAACGGCGACGCCTTGCGCCTTGCCTGATGGGCGCATCATAGATGTGGTTTCCTATGGCGCGTCCAACAACGGCGAAGGCGGAACGACGGTCAACAATGGAACGGCATTAACGAATCAACAAGGTAGTATGCGTAAGATATATGGGTGTCAAGACACAGACAACAACTACAATGATTTTGATGTGGTGACGGGACCCATTCCGCGCAACAGTGCATCTCCGTTCGTTGATTGTAATGCGCCGCCCACACCAACCTTCACGCCATCACCCACGCCATCGCCTACACCTACGGACACTTCAACCCCCACGCCGACACCCACCGAGACGCCGACACAGACGTTCACCCCCACACCGACACCCACGGATACACCGACATTCACGCCCACGCCAACGGAGACGCCAACATTCACGCCCACGCCAACCGATACTCCAACGTCAACACCCACACCAACGGATACGCCTACAGCTACACCGACGCCGACTGAAACGCCGACACCAACGCTGACTCCTACACCGACAAACACACCCACCCATACGCCGACGCCAACGCCATCGGACACCACGCCCCCCGTGACGACGTTTAGCGCGACGGGCGCGACCAATGTGTGCGGCCCGCAGACCGTGTACGTGGGCAGCGCCACAGTGACGTTGACCCGCAATGAGCCCGGCACGACGCAGTATCGCATCAAGCCATTCGGCGGCAGCTTTGGCTCATGGCAACCTTACCTCGCGCCGTTTGTCGTGAACACGGAAGGGCTGGCAGTGATTGAGTTCTTCTCAACCGATGTGGCGTCGAATGTCGAAGCGACGCAATCAGCTACGCTGCCCCTTTCAACGTTTCCTGCGACAGCGATACTCGATAACTTCAATCGCGCCAATGGAGCCTTGGGGCGGAATTGGACGGGTGCGACGAGCCGACACAGTTACAATCTCGTTTCGCAGCGTGTGGATGTGGAGGCAGGCGGAGACATCTATTGGAAAGTGGGGAATCCCTTTGGCGTGACGCAAGAGGTGTATGTGACGCTGACGACGATTGGCGCGCAGACAACACAACCGCACCTTCTGTTGAAAGCGCAAGGCGGCAATGCGCCGTCGTGGAGCAAGGGCGTCATCATGGTGTTTTACGACGTCGCTCACCATAGGGCGCGCGTGGAGACCTTCAACCCCACTACTTGGCATTGGACTCACTATGCCAATTTCCCTGCGACGCTTCAAAATGGCGATGTGCTGGGCGCGCGCGCAGCGGTGCAGGGCGAAGTCTGGATTTATCAGAACTGCTTGCTATTGGGCAAGGTGACGTTGAACTCCGCTGACCAATCGTTCTTCAATGCCAAAGGCGGGCGCGTTGGCTTGTGGTTCACGGACGCCTCCTATGCGTTCTTCGACGACTTTGGCGGGGGAACGATTTTGCCCTAGCGTATCTGCGTCTCCTTCAAACACAAACACCGCGTCCGTGAACGCGGTGTTTGTGTTTGGGCTAGTTGGCGCTAGAGCTGGCGTATGACATCAGTCATGCTGTTGGAGGCGCTGACGCGCCTCACGCTGAACCAGCTAGGCGCGCATGCCTTGCTCGAAGCGCGGCTTGAAGTGTAAGTAGAACGACATGAGCATATAGTAGATGGGGTAGAGTGTGGAAACTTGCAGCAACAGCACGTTGGGATGTTCGAAATCGAACATGACGGGCAGCAGAAACACCCCCCAGAGAAACGCCAAGGCAATGTGGAGCTTGCGGTGCGTCGGCGCTTGCGTGGGATACAAATACTTGATTGGCACGAAGACCAGCAAGGCAAGCACGAGAAAGGCGACTTGGTTGAAGTCCGTCGGCGTCTTGAGCAAGTAGAGATAAAAGACCAAGACGTTCCAATAGGATGGGAAGCCTGTGAAGTAGCCGTCGTTGGTCTTCGCCGCTTTATTGCAGAAGCCGTACGCCGACGCGAGTAACACCAGGCATAACACGGGCAACCATTCGATGGTGACGAGATGGAATTGAAAGGCAAAGAAGGTAGGAATGAGAACATACGTCAAGTAGTCAATGATGTCGTCGAGCTTGCGGCCATCGAAGTTAGGCGTCCATCGTCCAACGCCACAGCGTCGCGCCCACATGCCATCGGTGCTGTCAATGAATAACGCGAATGCCAACCAGAGAAACGTGTCAAAGGCTTTGCTTTGCGCCGTGGCAATCAAAGCCAGCAGACTGGCGACGAGCCCCAGACTGGTGTAGAAGTGCGCTGTCCACGCCCGTATTTTTAACATACGGTCATCGGTCAACGCGAAATGTGGAAATTGATTGGGTTTGAATAACCCGACTTTGGGTTTCATGGAGGTCTCACTTTGATCAGGCATCATTCCCCTGATCGCTCGAAATAAAATCAAGCGCTTGATCATTGGAAAGTAGAACAGCGCAGAACGGTATAGATTTTACACGATTGCCGCACATCGTCGAAACCCAGCTGCGCGCATGAAGGTTAATGTCCATACACCATCACCCGATTCCGTCCCGCTTGCTTGGCGACGTAGAGCGCTTGGTCAGCGCAATCCAACAAAATATCCACGTCGGAAATTTTCTCTCGTAATTGCGCCACGCCTAAACTAATGGTCACGTTCACCACAATCGGTAAGCCTTCGATCTTCGCTTCGGCGATGCGCTGCCGCAAGCGCTCTGCGACGGTTTGCGCGCCGACCCAATCGGTTTCAGGCAGCAAGACGGCAAATTCTTCGCCGCCATAGCGTCCCAGTGTGTCCGCAGTGCGAATGCCTTCTTGCACGCGTTTGGCGACCACGCGCAACACTTGATCGCCGGTGGCGTGACCATAAGTGTCGTTGACGCTCTTGAAACGATCAACGTCGAGCATGATGGCCGAGAGCGGAAAGCGATAGCGCCGCGCGCGCTTGAATTCGCGTTCGGCGATAGCGAAGAAATGGCGACGGTTATGCACCCCTGTCAAACTGTCGAAAGCGGCAAGGCGTTGTGTCTCTTCGAAGAGATGCACCTTGGCGATGGCGGCAGCGGCGCGCGTCGCCAAAGCGCGGATGAAATCCACATCGCCCGGCGTGTATTCACGCGGCGCCATATCGAGCGCATACAAGACGCCTAACGCTTTGCCTTCAATCAGCAATGGCACACCCACATACGCGCTCATACGATATTGGGGCGCACGCCCCTCGCGAAAGGGATCCCGATTCACGTCGGGGACGACATAGGGCTGATGATTGTCCACGATCCAGCGTGTGACGCCGCCTTCACGGCGCACCCCGCTCGCCACTTGTGCTGTTGTTTGGTCTGGCGCGGTGGTCGCGCCGAGGTAAAACGACTCGGTTTCGCTGTTCCACAACACAATGCTCGCGCCGCCCGTTGCAGGCAAGACCGCCGTCGTGATTTGCGCGATCTGATTCAACACTGCTTGTAGTTCATGAGTCTGGTTGATGGCGAGCTCGAGTTCGGCTAAGGCAGCCATGCGCTCGTATTGTTTTTCCAGTTCGGCTGTGCGCTTGGCGACGCGTTGCTCCAGCTCTGCATTCAATTGGAGAATTTCGGCGGCGGCGCGTTTATGCTCACTGATGTCGCGATAGTTGGCGACGATGGCGCGCACACTTGGTTCATCCAACATATTGGAACCAAACGCTTCAATCCAGCGCCACGAGCCATCTTTGTGGCGCATCCGCATTTCGCCGCGCGCCACGACCTCCGGTTGGGTGAACAAGGCGGCAAAACGCGCTTGGGCTTCTACTGTGTCATCGGGATGGATCAATGCAAAGGTGTTTTGCTGCAAGAGCTCGTCGGGCATATAGCCGAGCACGCGCATGGCAGCTGGGCTGACGTAGAGAAATGCGCCCTCGGCGGACAGCAACGCAATGGCATCGCCGCTGTGTTCGATGAGCGCGCGAAAGCGTTGCTCGCTATCGCGCAAGGTTTGCTCGGCGTGTCGTTTCTCGGCATGCAGGCGCTTTTTTTCGAGCGCGTTCAATGCCATGTAACCCAGCAGTGCGATACGGTCTTTGTGCAAGCAATCGTCTGCGCCCTGTTGCATCACCGTCAAAGCAATCTCATCGTTCAACTCGCTTGAGACCAGAATGAAAGGCAGCGCTGCGTCGTGTGCGCGTAACAAGGTCAACGCGCGCAAGCCGTCGAAGTGTGGCAAATGGTAATCGCACAGCACGAGGTCAAGTGGGGTGGCCAGCGCCGCCAGAAACGCGGATTCGGTTTCGACGCGCAGCCAGGCAGGCTCGAAACCCATCTGGCGTAAGCGTTGTACCATCAACTCGGCATCAGCCACGTGGTCTTCGACGATCAATAGATTCAAGGGAGTGGACATAGAGCGCGCCTACTCCGAGGGAAATTGAAACGCGCTAAATCGCTCAACCATGTAATCTGAAACGTACACATGCGCTGTTTTCATGTAGCCAGCGCCAACATTTTACCAACAAGGTGACCGTAGGTGGAATAGGTGATTGTGCTTAGTCTGCGTCGTCTTTCAATGCCTGGTCGCGCAAACCTGATTGACGAAGGCTTCTGCGTCAATCAGATTGCGCCGTATTTTGCCTCAAAGGTTCGCTATACCCAAAAAGCGCATCAGGGCAGCGACTCGCTCAGCTTCAACCGCTGGTTGCGCTCCGCTGAGATGTCTTCACACAGTCGCGCGATGGCGACAGGCAAGAGGGTTATTTCTTTACAATTACAACTTCCAAATACTCGCTCGGCATCAGCAACGTCTCATCGCCCGATTGATTGCGGCTCGTAACGCCCACAAGGATGTCGCGCGCGAGCGCCTCTTGTTGTGCGCTATCGAGCGCATTGAAGGCAATCATCACAGGCCCGAAATGATTACGAAACATATCTACGAAGTGTTGCGGCGAGCGATTGCGGAAAATGAAGTTGCGCTTCGTGATTTGCAGCGATGCCACGCCCTCTTTGAACAACGCGCGCACATGCGCTTCGTCGCCCCACAAGAAGGGCGATGGCGCAGGCGCGCGGGGTGTGATATAGTGGCTAATGAAGCGTGGCAGCTGCGACAGAAAACTGTTTGGCGTCCAATTCGCCAAACCAATTTTGCCGCCGCGCCGACAGACCCGCAACAACTCGTTTGCCGCTTGCGCTTGATTGGGCGCGAACATTACGCCAAAGGTTGAAAGCACCACGTCAAACGCTTCATTGGGGAAGCGCAAATTTTCCGCGTCGCCCTCAAAGAACGTGATGGGCAAGCGCTCGACGGCGACGCGCTCTCGCGCGCGTTCCAACAGCGCCGCCGCGAAGTCAACGCCTGTCACCTCGCACCAACGTCGCGCCGCTGCGAGCGCCGTGTTGCCGCTGCCCGTCGCCACATCCAACACCAGTTGCCCCGCGCGCACATCCACCGCTTCACACAGCATTTCGCTGACGATGGTCAAGTTGCCGCCCAACAACGCATAATCACCCGCGTTCCACGTTTGCGCTTGGCGTTGTTTGTAATGGCTCCAATCGGTAGTCATAACTCTTCCTCTGTTTACACGGCGAAAATTAAAAAGCGACAGGATGGGCTCGCCCGTCGCTATGAATCTATCCGCGCACCACGCGCAGCGGCGCGAGTCATTATTGGGGGGATTCGCGCGATGCGCGGATAAAAATTCATGTAAGTTTGCGCCTTGTCCAAATGACATTACGCGTGCGCTGTTGCAGCGTCGTCTTCCAGCACCAAGCATGCCTCGCGCGGAAAATGCACTGTCACCGCCTCGCCTATGGGGGGCAGCGTGAGGTGAGGGTTGTTGAAAGTATCGAAGAAGAGCTTGTTTTGCGCGAGCCGTAACTGCACACGGACGATGGAGCCGAGGAAGGTGATGCTTTCGATTTGACCGCGCAGCTGATTTGCGTCTGGCAGACTCAGCAAGGTGACACTCTCGGGGCGCAGCGCGAGTGAAATTGGCGGGCGTAAGGGTTTTGCTAATGGCTGCGCCAACACGACTTTCTGACCATCTACGGCAACCTGACCATTGAAGGCGTCGAGGATTTCTGCTGTTAGCACATTGAGCGTGCCAACAAACGATGCGACGAAGGTGGTCTTAGGGAAGTTATAAATCTCGAAGGGCGTGCCGATCTGCTCGACTTCACCACGATTCATGACCACGATGCGATCCGAGAGCGACAACGCCTCTTCTTGGTCGTGTGTGACGTAAATCGTCGTGATGCCGAGCGTGCGTTGAATGGCGCGAATCTCTTGACGCAGCTCGACGCGAATCTTTGCATCGAGCGCGGACAATGGCTCGTCGAGCAACAAGACCTGTGGGCGAATGGCGAGCGCACGCGCCAACGCGACGCGCTGTTGTTGTCCACCTGAGAGCTGATAGGGATAGCGGTGCCCAAACTCTTTCAGGTGAATGAGCGCGAGCATTTCGTCCACACGCTGCTTGAGGTCGTCTTTGGACTTGCCCGCAATTTTCAAACCGAAGCCGATGTTATCGGCGACGGTCATGTTTGGGAAAAGCGCGTACGATTGAAAGACCATGCCTGTGTCGCGTCTCTGCGGCGGTTCGTGCGTCACGTCTTTGCCATTGATGCGAATGATGCCGCTCGTGGGACGTTCGAAGCCTGCAATCATGCGGAGTGTCGTCGTCTTGCCGCAACCGCTGGGTCCGAGGAACGAAACGAACTCGCCGCGCTCTACGTCGAGGTTGAATGCTTGCACGGCGGTAAATGTGGCAAATTTCTTTTGAATGTTGAGCAGCTCGAGGAAAGCCATGGGAAAGAACCAGTAGCCAGTAGTTAGTAGTTAGTAGTTAGTAGTTAGTAGTTAGTAGTTAGTAGTTAGTAGCCAGGAGTCAGGAGTCAGTAGCGAGTAACGTGATACTAGCTACTGGCTACTGAAATCTTTTTAGCGTGTGCCTGCGAGTTGTCCTTGCTGTGGCACGCCCCTTCCAACGAGTTGAATCACGCCAATCGCCGCCCACGTCAACAAAAAGCTCATGATGGCGAGCGCGGATGGTTCATAGGCGCGCGTCTGTCCAAGCAATACCATGAAGATACCAAAGGCTGGGCGCGCCAGAAAGTTGGCAATCGTGAACTCACCAATCACCGTAGCGAAAGTGAGGAATGCGCCGCTCAATACAGCGACACGCAGGTTGGGCAAGATGACGCGCCAGAGGATGATCAGCCAGTTCGCGCCAAGGCTCTGCGCAGCTTCGGTCAGTGTCCGCACGTCAATGGCGCGCAAACCTGTATCCACTGCGCGATACATGTAGGGCAACGAAAGCACAATGTAGCCCGCGATGAGCAGCGCATCGGCGCCCGTCTCGGTATTGAGCAGTGAGAGCGGCGGGCGGCTGTAAATGCGAATCAGACCAAACACCAACACAATCGCTGGCACGACGAAGGGCATCAGCGTGACAAACTCGACGAATGGACGAGCGCGCGGTAGTCGCAAATGCACCCAATATGCCGTAGGCACGACCAGTAAGATGCTGATGACGATGGTCCATAGCGCCATCGTCAACGAGTAGGTGAACTGGCTGACGAATTTGGGATTGATAAGGACGAGGCGATATGCCTCAAATGATAGCTGGTCGCGGATAGCGCGCAATGAAAAGTCAAACGTGCCATACAACGGCGTCAGAAAATAGAGCGCGCCGCAGCACAGAATGAGCCATGACCAAAAGGGAAGGTGTTTCATAACGAATGGCGGCTCTGCTGGCTTTGGTGTAGAACGCTCGCGGTAGATGGTCGCATCCCGTGCGAGCATTCCACACTGAAGTCAGGAGACCCCGAATGGTGAATCGCGCATGGCGGATGGTTATTGGCTATCCGCCATCGGCTACCGGAGCCAACGTTCCGATTTGCGTTGCAACCACGTATAGACCATGAGGCACAACGCCATAATGAGAATCATGCCCGCGGCGACGGCGTAGCCAAGGTTGGGATTTTGCAGCACCTCGCCGCGAATCTGACGCCCAATCAAAATCGTCGCCAAGGGGAAGTTGCCACCAGTGAGCGCGAATGCTGTCGCGATCGCGCCAAAGGCGTTGCCAAACAACAAGATCATTGCGCCAAGCGCCGAGGGCATGAGGATAGGCAGTGCGACGTAACGCCAATACTGCCAGACACTCGCGCCCAAATTCTGCGATGCCTCATGCCACTCGCGCTTCAAGCCGTCGAGCGCAGGCGCGATGATGAGCACCATCAATGGAAATTGAAAATACAAATAGGTCAGAATCAGCCCCCAGCCACTATAGAGGTTGAAGCCATAATCAATGTAGAGGTTGACGCCGAATGTGTCTCTGAGCAGTTGGGTGATGACACCTGTGCGTCCAAGAATAGCGATGAAGGCAAAGGCGAGCGGCACACCCGAAAAGTTCGCCGCGACGCCGCAAAACGTCAACAGCGCCGTCCGCACCCAGCGCGGCGTGCCGCCAAGAATAGCCGCATACGCCAATAAGAAACCGACGATACCGCCAACCACTGCCGTCACCACGCTAATTTGCAAGGACAAAATATAGGCGTTGAGAATGGTGTCTTGAAAAAGCCCAGTGAAGTTTTGCAGGGTGAGTTGCCCTTCGGGTGTTTGCACGCTGCCGACGATCAAGTAGCTTGCAGGCAACAACAAAAACAAGAAGGCAAAGAGGAAAAATGGAGCGACACCCAACCAAGCCAGCGCCATCCGAGCGCTTGGGGTAGAAGTTGGCGCGTGGGACACAGAAGCCATAAGAGGAGAGAGACCTGTCAGGTCTTAAAGACCTGACAGGTCTGCAAGAAATAGTTACTTGGCGACTTTCACGCCAACGACTTTTTCCCAGTTCTCACCGACGAACTTGCGAGCGGCGCTCACTTGTGCGCCTGTGGGGAACACCGCTTTGGCGTAGAGTTCGGCAGGCGGCAGCTTCTTGGCAAGGTCGGCGGGAATCTTGTTGTTCTTCACCAGATCGTTGTAGCGAATCGGATGACCGTAGCCCTTCAACCAAATCAGCTGACCTTCATCGGAATAGAGGAACTCCATCCAAAGTTTCGCGGCGTTGGGACGTGGCGCATAGGCGCTGATGGCTTGGATATAGACGCCGCCAAACACGCCCGACTTCGGCACAACCACTTCGATGTCGGGATTGCCTTTGAGGAGGTCCTTGTAACCCAGCGCGAGGTAGTCCCACGTAATCAGGATAGGAGTTTCGCCTTTGGCGAGCTTCGCTTGATCGCCGATAACAGGCACGAAGTTGCCTGCCTTCGCCAGTCGCGCGAAGAACTCCAGTCCCTTCGAGGCATCGCTCAACGAGCCGCCATTGGCAAGCGCCGCAGCAAAGACCGATTGCTGTGCCTGATTCGAGGCAAGCGGATCGCCCGCAATCGCAACCATGCCTTTGTATTCGGGTTTCAGCAAATCTGACCAGTCTTGGGGGATGTTCTTGACGACCGATTTGTTCACAGCAAACGAGAACACGCCGTAGTAATCACCATACCAGCACCCGTCGGGGTCTTTCAAGTCGTTGGGAATCGTATCCCACGCGGCGACTTTGTAAGGCAGACAAAGTTTCTCGTCTTTGAGTGTTGGCGCAAAGGCGAAGCCTACATCCAACACATCCGGCGCCTGTGGTCCCTTGTTGTCCTTGTTCGCTTTCACCGCATTGATCTCATCTTGCGAGCCCGCTTGCGGGTCGAGGTCATTATGTTTGAGGAATGGATACTTCTTGAAAAACTCTTTCTTCATTTCGCCATAGTTCAGCCAGTCGTCGGGTAGAGCGATGGTGGACAGCGCAGCTTCTTGACGCGCGGCGTCAATCAAGGCTTGCGATGGGCCTGCGGCGGCAGCGGGGCGCGTCGCAGTTGGCGCAGGCGCGGTGGTCGCAGTCGGCGCAGCAGGTGCGGTGGTCGCAGTTGGCGCGGCGGGCGCGGTGGTCGGTGGGGGTGCGGGCGGGCGAGTGGCTGTGGCGGCAGGCGCAGCGGTCGGGGTTGCCGCTGGACTACATGCCACAACGATTACGAACAACAAAGCCAGCACCATGTATTTCAAATGTTTCATGTGGGGTTTCTCCTCCCGTGAATTTTAACCAGCAAGAAACAGCTAATCAATCATCGAATGAGAGTCAGCTCAAGTTTAGCAGGCACACCTCCTTGCAAACGAGAATACGGAGACTCATGCGCGAGTGTAACACTGCTTAATCTATCTTGTCAAACAATTTTAGCGTCGCGGCGCGATTGGCAACGTATGCGATTCTCCCTATAATCTGTGCGCTTATGGATACCGCACTTCAACAAATCATCGCGCGCGTGCCGCACTGGGCGCAGGCGCAAAACATCGAAACGTCATTTCTTGCGGGGGGTCTCAGCAATCTCAACTATCGCGTGACTGTGGATGGCGAGTCGTGGGTGGTGCGTGTCTGTGGACAAGGCTTGGAGTTGTTAGGCGTCAATCGTCACCACGAATACGAATGCAACGTCATCGCTGCGGAAGTGGGCGTCGCACCCGAGGTGTTGCATTTTTTTCCTGAGCTTGGCTCGCTCGTCACGCGGTTTGTGGACGGCAAAAAAATTCCCGCCACAGAAATTGGCTCGCGTGAATACTTGCCGCGCGTTCTGCATGCGATTCGCGCCTTGCATCAAGCGCCGCGCCCGTTCCCGTCGTCGTGGTCGCCGTTTCGCACGACAGAAATTTATCGTCACAACGCGCACCAACTCGGTTGCCCGATGCCTGCGGATATGGATGAGCTGTTCGCTCAGCTCGCGCAAATCGAAAAGGCGTTGTATGGGCGTGTGGGATTGCCGACTGCGCCGCAGCCTGTGCCGTGTCACAACGATTTGCTCAACGAAAATTTTTTGGATGACGGCGCTGTGCGGATCATTGATTACGAATACGCGGCGATGGGTGACTTGTTCTTCGACCTCGCCAACTTCTCGTCGCATCACCAATTTGACGACGAGCAAGACACACGGTTGGTTGAAGCATATTTCGGTAATACGCACATCCTTCGACAAGCTCAGGATACTAGTTTGTCAAAAGATGAGGCATTCGCGCGTCTCAAATTGATGAAGATGGTCTCCGATTTTCGTGAGGCGATGTGGGGCGTCGTACAAATCAAAGTGGCGAGCGTGGCTTTCGACTATCAAGGCTATGCCGACGAGTTCTTTGGGCGGTATCGGGCGAAGTGGGAAGATGGGAGAGTGGGAAAGTGGCTCGAAATATCGCGCTAAAAACTTTGATGGCAAACCAAACTCAGGAGACATGCTGTGAAAAAATTCTCCATAAATGCATTGCTCGTATTTGTTGGATTGATAGTAGGTTGCAGTGGAGGCGCAATCAATGTTGGCCCGTATGCAGTTTCATGCAATGATTGGGACCAACTGAAACCTAGTGACCAAGAGGCAATTAAATCAAGTGCGCTTGATGTCTTGAAAAAGCTGTCAAAGGGAGAAACCAAGGAGGTTTTGGAGAATAGCCATCCGCTCTTCAAAAATTCGGCGACTCAAGAACAATTTGACAAAGCCGTTGAGAACATTAGACCACGATTGACACAAGCTGACCGCGCCAATCTAATAGATGGACGGCTCCTTACTTTGACTAGTGTGACCAATCAATCTGTTGATACAGTTTGTGGGGTAGTGGATCCAAATGCGCCTGCTTATCTCAAGGTGAGAGCGTTTTCTAGCGGCAGTGGAGTTCAGAAAGTTGCGATTACTATGTTCGAAATACCAAGTCAGCCACTAAAGTGGGTGGCGAGTCTGCAAATGTCTGAACAAGAAGGCCGTTATAAATTTGTGCGCATTGATATTAACACCGCAGGATACAATGGCAAAGATTCACACTATTATGCACGCATAGCTGAGGGCTGGTTTACAAACAAAAGACTATTTCCTGCTTACGTCGCGTTTAGCATGGCTCTTAATCTAAGCCAGCGAGGCTCAACTCTCCAGACAAGCGCGCAAATCAAATATAGTGGGCGTGTAGCTGACCTCGAAAAAAATGACGATGTGAAATCCGAACTGAAGACATGGAAAGTTGAAGACATCAACTACGAAATTTATCGTATTGGATTAATAGAAACATTGAACGATGTTTCTATATGGGTTCACTATATTTCACGCCAGCCATTGGGAGAAACAACCACAACGAAAGAAGCCTCCAAGCTAATGGAATACCTAAAACAAAAATATCCAGAATTGGCCGAAGAATTTGAGTTCGTGGTATTTCAGGCTTTTTCCGAACCGCCCAATGATCCCAATCGCCAATACGAATACTATCGCGTTCCATTGAGGTTTAGAGCCCCAAATTGATCTGTTTGATTCCATGGGAGATTTTATTTGCATGTCCTTAACTGCTCACACTCTCGATCTCAACTTTCAAGGCTCGCGCGGTTCGACGGCGGCGTATGCGATTCCTCACACGCGCGGCGCGGTGTTGGTCGAATGCGGTCCCAGCTCGACGTTGCCCGCGTTACAAGCCGGGTTGCGCGCTATTGGGTTAGCGCCGTCCAACATCAGTGATGTGCTGTTGACGCACATCCATCTCGATCATGGCGGCTCGGCGGGTTGGTGGGCGCGACAAGGCGCGACGATTCATGTGCATCCCGTCGGCGCGCCACATCTGCTCAATCCCGAAAAATTGTTGGCGAGCGCGCAACGCATCTACGGCGACGCGCTGCAACGCTTGTGGGGCGAGTTCTTGCCCGTGCCACCAGACAAGTTGCACATTGCGCAAGACCAACAAGAGGTTGTGATTGAAGGGTTACGCTTTTGCCCGCTTGACAC
This sequence comes from uncultured Anaerolineae bacterium, assembly GCA_964509505.1. GTDB lineage: Bacteria > Chloroflexota > Anaerolineae > JACRMK01 > JACRMK01 > CAZDYP01. The sequence goes on from CAZDYP010000012.1 coordinate 39,288, forward strand.
GCCTGGTCATGCGAACCATCATTTCTCGTATGTGTGTGAGGATGTGTGCTTCACGGGCGATGTGGGCGGCGTGCGTTTCGCAGACACGCGCCACATTCGCCTGCCAACGCCGCCGCCCGAAATCAATCTTGACGTGTGGCTTGATAGTGTGAAGCGTTTACAGCAAGTCGGATTCAAGCGCATCGCGCCAACGCATTGCGGCGTCTATGCTGATGCGGCTTGGCATTTGCAACGCTTAGAGCAAACTATTCAAGAAATGGGCGAATGGCTCGCGCGCACGATGGCGACGAACCCCTCAGCCGACGAATTCATCCAGCATACAGCCGTATGGTTGCGCGAGCGTTGCCTTGCCGACGACCTCTCGCCAGAGCAAATGGCTTTGCATGAAATCACGAATGGCGCGGTCTCATCGGCGAATGGGCTGTGGCGTTACTGGACGAAACGGCAAGAGAGGAACAAGTAGGGAGTAAAGAAAAAGTAGAAAGAGTGTCATGCCGTTTGAGACGCTTTCTTCTTTCTTCTTGCTAGCTGTCATGCTTCAATCAACAATCTGAAATCAGCAATCTGAAATCAAATTCGCTTGCCCCCGATCAAATTCCCCAACACTTCCACTGTCGTTTCACGCGCATTGATTGGCGCGAACGTCCGCCCACCTGAAAAGACGACGATGCGATCGGAGTAGGTGAGTATCTCGTCGAGGTCAGTCGAGGTGAAGATGATGCTTGTGCCTTGCTCGCGGCGCGCCAACAGTTGCGACCAGACCCACTGAGCGGATGCGATGTCCAAGCCGCGTGTTGGGTGTTCGAGCAACAACAGTTTGAGCGCGTCAGGCAACAATGCAAGCAATGCGCGTTGCTGGTTGCCGCCCGACAAATCTTCCACGACGCTCTCGGGACGTCCGCGAATGTTGTACTCCTTGATTTTGGCTTCGGTCCATGCGTGCGTGCGGCGCCAGTCAATCGTGAAGTCACGACTACGACGCGCAAGCTCGAAGTGTTCGCTCAAAGTCAAACCTGCAGCCAGTCCTTCATCCAAACGCGCGGCGGGCATGTAGGCGATGCCATGCGCTAAAAATCGTTGATAGGGCTGCCCGCTCAAGTCCACCTCATCTACTTTGAGGGTGCCGCGCGTTGGTTTCAAGAGCCCGCCGCATGCGCGCATGACGAGCAACTGCCCACTGCCTTCGAGTCCCGCGAAGCCAATCACTTCGCCTGTTTGAACGGCGAGTGAGAGGCCTTCCATTTTAAGGCGATGATCGTTGACAGACAGGTCGCTCACGCGCAAGCGAATGGATGGGGTGTGCGCGTTAGGAGAGATTGAGCGCGCGCGCGCGCCGAATCCCATGTCACTGAACATCAACTGCACCAATGCTTGCGTGGTGAACGGACGCGCTACTTCGCCGACGACTTGCCCCCGTCGCAACACGGTCACGCGCTGACACAATGCTTCGACATCTTCCAATTTGTGCGAGACGAAGATGAGGGTCTTGCCTTGCGCCGCAAGCTGCTGCAACGTCGCAAACAATTTCACCTTTTGTGGTTGCGAGATGCCCGTCGTCGGCTCGTCGAGAATGAGCGTCTGCGCGCCGCGCGCTAATAAGCGCACGATTTCCAGTTGTTGACGCTCGCCGGGCGTGAGCGAGCTCACGGGCGCCTCAGGGTCGAGGTCGAAGTCGAATTGACGCAGACCGTGGAGGAGTTGAGCGCGCGCCGCTTTGCGATGCAAGGGGGTCAACAGACCCGCGAGGTTTCGGAAACCTCGCGGGTTTGTGTGTTCACCCAGCAAAAAATTATCGAGGACGGTCAACGGGGGAAAGTCGAGCGGGTCCTGATGCAACATGCCAATGCCATGCGCCAGCGCTTCGGCGGGTGTGTGGAACTGCGCGCGTTGTGAGGCGAGGATGATCTCGCCGCTATCGGCGCTGATGAACCCTGACAGCACTTTCATCAAGGTGGATTTACCCGCGCCGTTCTCGCCGAGCAAACCGTGAATCGTGCCGGCTGCGACGACCAACGAGACATCGTCATTGGCGCGGACGGGGCCGAAGGTTTTGGTGACGTGACGCAGCTCGACTCTCATGGTGATGTGTCACGTGTCAAAGTATCAAGTGTCATGTGCCAAACCCAACATGGCACTTGACACTTGATACTTGACACTATTATCTACTTGTTTGCTCCCACCATCCCTTCAAGTAGTTGTGGCAGGAACCAGATTTTGTTGTCGTCGGCTTTCTCGCCTGCTTTGAGATAGACCGAGCCGTCTTGCAACTTCAGCTCGCCCTTCCACAAATCAATCGAGCCATCGCCCAAGCCTTTGATGAACTCGTCCACCTTCGCTTTGGCATCGGCTTTGAGCGCGGCGCCAGAGACCCAACCGACGGCGCTGGTGCTTTCGCTGTTGATGTCTTTCCAATCGGGACCTGCCCATTCAAACTCAGGCTTCCACGTTTTGGCGATGACGGCTTTCGCAATTTTCAAGTAACCAGGTCCCCAATTGAAATAAGGCACGCCAAGACAAACGGCTTCGGCTTCTTTGCACGCGCCTTTGAAATCGTAGGGAATGGCCAGCACGTTCTTGCCGGCTTTCGCTTGCTGTCCCGCGACGACCAATGCTTCGGTTGTGTCAATGCCGCTCAACAACACATCTACACCGCCGTTGAAAAAGTCCGTCGAGACCTTCGTCGGGTCAAGTGTGACGCCGGGGATGTTGAACCAGAAGCCAATCCATTTCACTTCAAACTTCAAGTCGGCGGCGGGCTTGGCGCGATATTTTTCCCAGCAATACTTCGCGCCAAGATAGGCCGAGGCGGCGAGGCGGCGCGTTTCTTCATTGATGAGCGGGCCGAGGTAGCCAAGTTTGCCTGTGGTGGTTGCCATCGCAGCCGCGCAACCCGCAATCATCTTGCCATATTCCATCTTGCCCATGTAATTGCCGAGATTCGCGGGACCTTTTTTCGTCAATACGTCGTCGCCCGAAGCGTGAATAAACGTGATGGTTGGGCGCTTCGTCGCTGCCGTGCGCGTGTCATCTTTGAAATCATCAGAAGTTGTGAAGATGAGCGTCGCGCCTTTGCTCACAAAATCATCCACGACTTGCTCGAGCGTCGTGCCTTTGCGATCCACGGGATTCATCTTGTCGAGCCAAAGCATCTTTGCGCCTGGCAAGTTTTTCTCGACGTACAAGCCTGCATTGTAGTGCGCTTCACTCCAACCGTGATCATCTTTTGGTCCGACTAGCACCATGCCAAAAGTGAACGGTCTGGTAGCCGCAACGGTGGGCGCAGCGGTCGCCGTGGGCGCGAGGGCGGGCGGGCGCGTGGCTGTGGCTGCGGGCGCAGCGGTAGGCTGCGCGGCAGGCGGTTGCGTGGGCGCGGCAGGCGGGCGCGTGGCTGTGACTGTGGGCGCGGGCGTTGACGTTGCGCCACACGCGCTGATCAACGCCGTGACGAGTAACACAGTAACGAGTATCAACAACTTGCGATTCATGTTTCTCCTCCTAAGTGTGAAAGGCTGAAAGTTGAAAGTTCAAGGTGATCAAATAGTGTCTATAACTCACGCTGCATTGACAAGGAAAGTCGGTCTGTCAATATCGTGATACAGGACATCACCTCCTTCGCGTATTTTCTACTTCGAATCAAAAACCGCGCTCACCTCCACGCGCAAGTCAGGCAAGAGCGTCGAGGTGGCGATGTCGCCTCGCTTGAATGCGCCATGCTCAACATACACTTTGCCATCCAAACGTAAAACGGTGATGCTTTCTGGTGGATTCACCTTTTTGTCACATGATGACAGGTTTAGTCAGCATCGTCATATTGACCTCCTACGTCTTGCCGTTGACCATTTGCAAACTGATGCGGTTGTGCTGCTCGATTACTTTGGCTAAATCCAACGTCGTCAGTTGTCCATCTTTCACAATGATTTTACCATTGACCATCACGAGCGCCGCTTTGGTCGGCGCGCAAAAGACGAGCGCGGCGAGTGGGTCGTGCCATGCGCCAGCATACGCGAGCTGATTGAGATTAAACAGCGCAAGGTCAGCCGCTTTGCCCGCTGCCAATGAGCCGATGTCGTCGCGTCCCAACACCGCGGCGCTGCCGCGTGTGCCCAGCTCCAATGCTTGCCGCGCCGTAAGCGCAGCGGGGCCATGCGCTACCCGTTGCAAGAGCATGGCTTGTCGCACTTCTGCCAGCAAATCGCCGCTGTCGTTGCTCGCGCTGCCATCCACACCCAAGCCCACACGCACGCCATGCTTCAACCATGTCAGCAACGGTGCGATGCCCGAACCCAAGCGCATGTTGGACGTGGGACAATGCGCGATGCCCGTGCCTGTGCGCGCCATGCGCCCAATCTCTGACTCGTCGAAGAAGACGCCATGCGCGTACCACACATCGTCGCCCAACCAGCCCAGTGCGTCCGCATACTCGAGCGGACGCTTGCCGAATTTGGCGAGACAAAAATCATCTTCGTCGCGCGTCTCCGCTAAATGCGTATGACAACGCACGCCATAGCTCTGCGCCAACTTGCGCGCCTCGCGCATCAGGTCGGGTGTGACGGAGAATGGCGAGCAAGGTGCGACGCCGACGCGACACATCGCGTAGGGCTTGGGGTCGTGATACGTTTCGATGACGCGGCGCGTGTCGCGCAGAATCGTCTCGGCGTCTTGGGTCACGCGGTCAGGCGGCAGACCGCCTTGCGATTCGCCGAGCGACATGCTGCCGCGTGTCGGATGAAAGCGCACGCCGAGCTCTTGCGCGGCGCGAATCTCGTCGTCCAACGTCGCATCGTTGGGAAAAAGATAAAGATGATCGGCGACGGTTGTGCAACCGCTCAACAACAATTCGCTGAGCGCGAGTTGCGCCGAGACATACACGGCTTCGCTCGTCAGGTTCGCCCAGATAGGGTAGAGCGTGACGAGCCATTGAAAGAGTGTGCCGTTTTGCGCGGCAGGCACGGCGCGCGTGAGCGATTGATAGAGGTGATGGTGCGTGTTGATGAGTCCGGGGATGATGACATGGCCGCGCGCGTCAATGATGTGGTCGGCGGATTGTGGCAAGTCGGCCGTCGCGCCCACTTGCTCGATGAGGTTGTCACGCACGAAGAGCGCGCCATCGGAGATTTCGCGGCGCGCGTCGTCAAAGGTCGCTATTAAGTTAGCATGGCGGATGAGTGTGGTCGTCATGGCGACATTATAGGGGGAGGAGGGGCTTGTCGCAAGTGACGAGTGTATAAGGTCTGCTGATTAAAATTTTCAGCGAGGTTATGTAGCGTGTACCGTTGACGGCGACGCTGAGGATAGCCCCGTCGGCGCGCAGGGTCAACGTGATGGGTTGACCTGCGGGATAGTTGGGGATGGTGTAGTTGCCGAGCAGTGCCCAGTCGCTGACGCGCCAAAGGAGCACTTGCCCATCGGGGAGCAGTTCGGCGGTGTAGCCATTGATGGGTACGCCGTTGTCGTAGGCACTCCACCGCACGCCAAGCGAGGTAGTGCCGCTGCCGCCGACGACAGTATAGACTTGTGCGGAGACAGCGACGTTGCTGTAGGGGCCGCTGTTATGGGAGGCGACGATGTCCCAGCCTGTGTTGACAGTGCTGACGTTGCGGAGGGTGTTGGCGAAGATATGCCAATCGCCTGAGCGTTCGGTCCAGTCGGGGCCGAGGGCGGTGGAGTTGGGGCGATTGAAGGCGTCGAGGATGCCCTTGACGGCGACTTGGAGGCTGTCGCTGATGACAAAGCCGAAGGCATCAGTCACCGTTAAAGTTGCAGTGTAGATGCCCGGCATGGTGTAAATGTGTGTGGTGGTAAGAAGCCCGCTCGAATAGGTGGTATCACCGAAATTCCACGAGACTTGATGTGTGTCGTTGGGATTAACATCGGTGAATTGTCCTGCAAAGAGTACGGGCTGGCTAGGTGTGGCAATCACATCCTGTCCCGCCTCCACCTTGGGTGGCACAGGTATTTCAATGGTAGATTGCGGAATGGTGACAGATAGGGTTATCACTTGCCCAGAAGTGACAGTGCTGGTCATGTAGAAGAGGCCGGCTGTAGTCAGGCTATCGCCAAAGACGCCAACCCATTTGCCATTGCCTGAACCCACGCTCGTAACGGTTAGAGCGCCCGCGCCCGCAGTAGGCGCGGCAATGGCTATGGTTTTGCGGTCTGTGTCTGAGGCGCGAGCATACGCAGCATTTGGGATTTCATTGATATCCGTGTGATTCACTGGATCATACCCGATGCGCTGGCCTTGGCTATTAGTGTACATAAGTTCGACAGGCCCTTGGGCGGCAATGAGCATCATGCGAGCCAAAGCAGGGTCGGGCAATGACAGCGGAGATGATGGAGTCTGGGCTTGATTCGAGTCACCAGTAAAGTGAAAAACGGCATTGTCCAGTGATGTTTGAGGATTTTGACCGGGATTGAGATAGCCCACGATAAAAGGCACGCTAAGACCGTTCAAGCGGGTGATAACCGCTTGTTGGGCACGGCGATAACCCACTATGAGTGGGTGTTGCACAGCGTCATTGAAATTGTTAATGCCTGCGTCAAGATCATTACTATTTGGGCGAATTGGAGTCGTAGCACCATTACTATCAACCCCAATGCTCTGCGGGAAGGCGCTAATTTTTGCAACCAAACCATCGCCTTTTAAGTTTGGCAAATCCGTCCAATTTGGAATGTTTTGTGGATGTGTGCCATTAAGCCATTTGGGTTTAAATGTTTGTGGTGATGTAACCTCATAACCTCCACGCGTATCATGAAAGGTTCCCGATTGCGTGTAAGGGATGCTCGCGTGGGATGTGCCTACTTCCATTAGGAAACCGATATAAGTGTGCATGAACACTCACGCAAATGCGGCACAATTTCACTACTGGATTGGGTGACATCAAAATAATCCAAACTGATGATTTAGCATATATCACAACCACTGCTCTCGTTTGAACCACCACAGCAAGCTGGCCGCCCCGCCGAACATGATGAGCATCGCCACCCAGAACACCCAATCTTGATCGAAGGACAGATACGCGAAGTTCATGCCGAAGAAGCCTGTGACAAACGTGAGCGGCATGAAGATGGTGGTGATGATGGTGAGACGCTTCATGATTTGGCTAAGGTTGTTCGAGACGGTCGAAAGATAGATGTCGAGCGCGTTGCTCACGAGGTCGCGTTGCGAGTCAATGATGTCGTAGAAGCGGATGATGTGATCGTACACGTCGCGCAGGTAGAGCAGGGCGCGCTCGTCAATCAACGCATTGCGACGAATGAGCAGCGCGTTGAAGACTTCGCGCATGGGCCCGACGGTTTTGCGCAGAAAGACGAGGTCGCGCTTTAGCGAGAAAATTTCGTCGAGCTGAATACGGTCGAGATGGGAGAGGATGTTATCTTCGAGCGCGTCCACGCGATCATCTATTTCATCTAAGACGGGGAAGTAGGCGTCCACCACCAAATCGCACAGCCGATAAAACAAAAATGACGGTCCCCATTCTGACAATTGAAAGTTGCGACGTTGTAGCGTGTTCAGATTTTCGACGAGGGGATTGGGACGCTCGTTGACCGTCACAAAATAATTCGCGCCGATGAAGAGATGGATTTCGTCACTCATCTGCTGCGAGCTGTCGCCGAGCGGCGCGTGCAGCGTGATGAAGACGTAGCCATCGTACTCGGAGAGTTTGGCGCGCGGGTCATGTTGCTTGCAATCTTCTATGGTGAGCGGGTGAAAGCTGAACGATTGTTGCAGCCATGCGTAATCATCGTCGGATGGTGTGCAAAGGTCGAACCAGACACGGTGCTGCGATTGGTTGAGCAAGCGCAACCCCTCAGCGGGATTGACATCGGTTACCGCAACCGTGCGGCCTTTCTCGTCGAATTGTTGGGCAAAAGCGCGAATCATGGTTGCTCCTACCCCTCACCATTTTGTGAGACGACGCGCCACACGCGCACGATGTCATGCACGCGCGGGATGACGTAATCTATGACGGCTGAGGGCGCAGGCAAGGTGTCATCTACCAACACCGTCGTCATGCCCAATTCTTTTGCCGTCACAAGATTGCGCGCGCTGTCCTCGATCATCATACACGCTGCGCCGCCAACGCCCAACCGGGTGAGTGCGATGTGATACCCGTATGGGTCTGGCTTGCTGTGGAAATCAAAATCTTCTAAGCCGAAGATGTGGGTGAAGTGCTGGCTGATCCCCAAGGCTTCGACGACGTTGCGACCATGCTGCCGCGAGGCATTCGTGAAGAGGCATTTCTCGGCAGGGATTTGCGCGAGCGCCCCATTCAGCGCATCGTCACACTGCAAGATGGCGTTGAGCGAGACATCGTGGACATATGCCAAGTAATCATGGATGTTTATGTGGTTGTGAAGATAGAGGCCGCGCGTGGTCGTGCCGTACTCTTTGAGATAGTGTGCGCGTAACGCCTCTGCCTCGGGACGTGTCATACCCAGGCGCTCAAGCATGTAGCTGATGATACGCTCGCGCAACAAGGGCCAGATGGGCGAGGAGCGCGGATAAAGCGTGTCGTCCACGTCGAAAAGGAGGTAACGAATCACATTTGTGCCATCACACTTTGCATGATGCCTGTAACCTTCGCCTTCGCAGCCGCGTCCAAGGGCAAGATCGGTAGGCGTGGATCGCCGCCATACCAGCCCAGCACATCGAGCGCCGCTTTCCAACCCGCAATACCAAACGCAGCGAGCTGCGCTTCGACGGCGCGTGTTTCGTGTTGCAGTTGCGCTGCGCGCGCATGGTCGCCGCACTTGAAGGTCTCGTAAATCTGCGCGAACTGTGCGCCCAATGGATTGGCGCTGGCAAGAATCGCGCCGCGCGCGCCCATTGCCAAGCTTTGATAGACGACTCGCGCGCCGCCCGTGAACACGGCGAAGTCCTTCTGTGACAAGCGCACGGTATCCGCGATTTGTCCCGCATCGCCTGCACTGTCTTTGATGCCGACAATGTTGGGATGCTCCGATAGTTTCGCCACAAAGTCGGGCGTGAGGTTGTAGGCGGTGAAGGGGGGCACGTTGTAAATCAATACGGGAATCGGCGAAGCATCGGCTACGTCAAGGAAGAAGCGACGTTGCGCATCTTCCTTGCCGCGCGTGTAATACACGGGCGTGACGACAAGGACACAATCCGCGCCAAACTCGGCGGCTTGTTTGCAATACTTGATGGTGGTGCGCGTCGTCTCGTGTCCTGCGCCCACCATCATTGTCTTATGCGAAGGAATTGCCTTGCGTGCGGCGGCGAGCATCGCGTTACGCTCTGGCTCATCAAGGTATTGAAACTCGCCTGTCGAGCCGAGCACCAGATAACCGTGCAAGCCTGCTTGCTCCCAGCGCGCGACGTTCTCCGCAAATTTTTGTGGCGCGACGTTGCCAGCTTCGTCAAACGGTGTGACGCAGGCGGGGAAGATACCGTTGAGGTTCATGGTCATGGTTTTATACTCCAAAAGGGAATGGAAGCTTAGGGGAAAATAAGAGGAAATTAGGGGAGATGAGGAGAGGAGGAGGAGCCGCCTCTAATTCCCCTAATTTCCCTTAGAAAGTGTTTTGAAAATATAAGACCGAGACCCTAACGGTTTCGCTGGCCAGCAACAAAGCATTTCAGGCAGGCTTGCGGCGCCACTGGTGAACCCGCTGCGCCAGAAAACCCTTTAGGGTCTGAATTTCAAAACACTCTCTGACGAATTTCTCCGTGGTGTGACGGTCAAATCCGTTGCTATCCATTTATCTATTGTCATGTCCGTTGACACCACTCTCCGCATTCACCTCCCCGACCAACTCCATCAACTGCCCCAGCGTCGCCAAGCGCGCGTCGAGCGTTGCGCCTTCGGGTTGCGCGCGCAACGTCGTGACGCCTGCCTCACGATAGACACGGATGCGCTCCTTCACTTGCGTGGCTGTGCCTAACAGATTCGACCGTAGCACGAAGTCGTCGGGGATGAGCGCAGCGGCTTCCTTGTGTTTGCCCTCCAACCACAACGCTTGCACCGTCTGCGCCAACTCCGTGTAGCCTTGACGCTGATACGCCTCGTTGTAGAAGTTGTGCGCCCGCGACCCCATCGCGCCCATTTGAAATGCGAAGCCCGACTTGCGTGCTTCGATCAACGGCTGCACGTTATCCGCGAAGGCGACGGCGCCGCCTGCCTGCACGTCAATGTCTGCGAGCGAGCGTCCTGCCCGTTCCGCGCCCACCCGCAGCGGATCCAAAAAGACGTTGGCATGGTCTGGCACGAACGAAGTGCCAATCCAACCATCGGCGATTTCGCCCGTCATTTCCAAACTGCGCGGCCCGAGTGTGGCTAAATAGACGGGGATGTTGGGATGCGGCATTGCGTTGGTGCGTAACGTTTTGCCCTCGCCGCCGGGCAACGGCAGCTCATAGACTTTGCCTTTGTAGCTGACGCGCTCGCCGCGAATCGCTAACCGCACAATCTCGACGAGCTCGCGCATCCGTGTCACGGGCTTGTCGAAGCGAATGCCGTGCCAACCTTCGATGACTTGGGGCCCGCTGACGCCGAGACCGAGGATGAAGCGGTCCTGGGACACGTGCGCCATCGTCAACGCGGTCATGGCGACGAGCGCGGGCGTGCGCGTGCCTGCTTGCATGATGGCGCAACCGAGCTTGACACGCGAGGTCTTGCCCGCGAGATAGGCGAGCGGCGTCACCGCGTCGTTGCCCCACGCCTCACTCGACCAGACGCTATCCACGCCCAAGCGTTCTGCCTCGATGACGTAATCTACTGTCTCATTCCAATTGTCCAAGCGGACGCCGATACCGATGGCTACGCGCATAGTTGACTCCT
>CAZDYP010000013.1:0-24200 GCA_964509505.1 uncultured Anaerolineae bacterium
AATTCCATCGTGTGATTCCTTTGCACCAGCGCAGCGAGTGGCGTCTCAGCGCGCGCAACGGAAGCCGATGTCCACATCTTGAACATTAGGCGGTTGCTTGTAGCGTCGGCTGGTCGTGTAGCACTCGCTTGCCGTGTTGCCGAATGATCCACCACGCAATACACGCTGCGCGCCGTTGGCGGGCCCCCGCGGATTGGTGGCGGTTGACTGTGCGTAGTAATTGCCATCATACCAATCCGCGACCCACTCCAAGACGTTGCCCGCTAGATCATGCATGCCCAATGGACTGATACCTGTGGAATACGTGCCGACGGCAACCGTATCGTTTTGTCGCGCGGGCAAGCGCACCACATCAAACGTATTGCCCCACGGAAAGCGCCGCCCATCGCCGCCCGTCGCTGCATATTCCCATTCGGCTTCGGTTGGTAACCGTTTGCCTTGCCATTGGCAAGGAGAGCCTATCGGTCTAAAGCGTCACTCCACGATGTAGTAGAGCGCTGGGTCTGTGCCGAGTTCGTCCGACAGACACGCGGTGTGGTTCGCTTGTATCATGCGTGAAACGTGGCTCTGTGAATCGTCGAGGTCGCCGAAGTGCAACGCGTTGGCGATGCACGAAGCGACACAAGCAGGCGTCGCTTCGGGATCCACGCCCGGCTGCAAGCCTTGTTGCAAGCCCGCCTCCACGATGGGCAAACAAAAGTTACATTTGGTGCAGACGCCCACGCGGTCAGGGCGCGCTTGTGCAGACTCGGTGGGAATCGCGCCCGTCGCAAAATAGGGCGTCTGCTCGAAGATGATGTTGCGCGCCAGATATGGGCACGCGACAATGCAATAGCCGCAGCCGATGCACAGGTTGTAATGAATGTCCACGATGCCATCACGCCGCCGATAGGTTGCCGTCGTCGGACAGACCTCGAAGCACGGCGCGTCGCTGCAATGCTGACAGCCCATCGGCAAAAAGACACGCTGCACCTCAGGGTATTTGCCGACCTCGCAATCCGCCACCCAACGCCAGAACACGCGCGGCGGTGTGTTGTTCGTTTGCTTGCACGCAATCGTGCAGGTTTGACAACCGACGCATTTGCGTAAATCAACCACCATACCCCAGCGAGTCATACGTTCCCCTCACAAATGAAACACGAAGACGCCAACAATCACGAAGGACACAACGAAGCGCCGAAAACCTTCGTGGCTTTGTGCTTTCTGCGTGGCTTCGTGTTGAAATATTCAGGCGCGATAAATCTTCACCCGCACCACATCCGCCCCACTCCCCGTCGCATCGGTCAACGCAAGCGACAACGGCGTGAGCTGGTTCATGTTCGGGATATGCAAATCTTTGGCGATGGGCGTGACCCAATGCCCGAACTGCTGAAGCGTCACGGCGCAATCGGGACGCACGCCTTCACGCAACACTGCAAACCCCTTGACACGCTTCAACGGCGACTCGATCCACACTTCATCACCGTCGTGAATGCCCGCGCGCTCTGCCATGTCCCGATTGAGCATGATGCCCTCATGCCCCATCACATTACTCGCCACATCGGCTATCTGTGGAATGCCGACGTTGGAGCCCCAACTGTATTGCATCGAGCGCGACGTGAGCAGCCACACGTTGTAATCATCACTCGGCTTGTCATACACTTCTGCGATGCGCGCCCAGATGTCTGGAAAATCTTTCCACTTTGGCAATGCTTGATACTCGGAGAGCTGCGTGTCCCACCACTGAATGCCTTGCTCATGCAACCGATTCGCCAACTCCATGCCCGAGCGCATGATGCGCTCTTGATACGGCAATTCGTAACGCAGGTTGTTTTTCACCATCGCCGGGTGCAAGAACCACTGCTTCTCGCTGAACGGCGTGAAGAACGCGCCATGTTCACGAAACCAGGCGAGGTCATGCACTGCTGCGCCATTAGTCAAGCTATGGGTTGCGGCTTTGCACACACGATCCCAAATCTCTTTTGCGGGCGGCGCTTCATGGATGGGCAAAGAGTAATCGTAGTTTTGTTCTTTCAATGCGATGCCCGTGCCGCTGCCGCGATTGATGGCGGTGATGTACGCTTCGAGCAACCCAGTGCGCTTGGCGAGTTCTGTGCCGATGTCGCTGATGTCGCGTGTGTCGCAATCGGGATTCGGTTTATCCGCGATGGGTTGGCGCAATGCCCAGCCCGTGTGATGCCAGAACTGCTCGATGTATTTCGTGCCGCCAATGCGATACAATTGCCAACTCTCAAGGTCCGTCGCTTCGGGCAACAACACATCAGCATACCAGTTGGTCTCGTCAAAGGTGTATGCGAACGCGACGACGAACGGAAACGTCGCCATCATTTCCCCGACTGTGTCCGAATCCCAATGCGAGATGACGGGGTTTGAGCGAAACACGAACCACACAGCGGGCGCAGTCGGGCGGGGCCAATGGTCGGGCGGATTCTTCATGAACAGCCACGCGAGATGCGCGGGACCGAGCGCGGGCGACCATGGTGAGTTGTTCGCCAACGGCACCAACGTATTGAACGCATTGCGAATCTTCGGCTGCGGTTCCCATTTCTCTTTGCTTGTCGGATTGAGCGGCTGTTCCATGAAGCCATCGGGACCGGGACGCACGCTCTTCAACCGATCGTGCCCAGGACGATTCAGGCGCACCGTCGTGCCGACCGTACCGCCCGGCACTTCGAGTCCGCCAACCAAGCTCGCCAACATCGTGCGCGCCCAACAACATTCGTAGCCGCCCCAACCATTCGTCACCGTCTTGCCCAACAGAACAGCGACAGGACGATACGGCAACACTTCACCCTCGATCTCAATCGTCTCGCCGATGTGCGCGTGCGCTAAAAATTCTGCGACGACTTTGCGAATGGTCTTGGCGGGCGCGCCTGAAATGTACTCTGCCCATTCGGGGGTGTACGGCTTGACATGCTCACGCAAAGTTTGGAACGCCGTCTTTGCCACTGCGCCATGATGTGCATACGTCACGTTGTCGGGACCAAGTTCGACGCCATCCACTTGATAAGCGCCGGTGAGGGCGGGCGTGATGTTCACGCTATCGTAAGGGCAAGTTTGCCCTTTGCATTCATCCCACACTAATGGCTTATGCGTTTGGACGTCACGCATGAAGTAGCCGTGAGGGCCAATCAGATATGGTGAGTTGGTACGCTGACGCAGAAACTCGACATCGCACGCCATTTGCCAATTTTGTTCATGCAAGATGACGTGAAGCATCGCAAACAAAACAGCCGCATCCGTCTTCGGTTTGATGGGCACCCATTCGGCATGAGCGCCCGTCACAGACAGATGCGGCTCGAATTGCACACGCTTCAAACCATTGGCGCGCGCTTCGGCATGTCGCCACACACCCAGCACGCCGCCGCTCGCATCATTGTTGTTGCCAAACGAGATAAGGTACTTGCAGCGCGGCGTGTCCGATTGCACAGTGAATGCGCGATGCCAGAACTCGCCGTAAAGATGTTCGGAGTGATAACACTTCACGCCTTGCCCGCTGCCGATGCCAAAGTCTGCTGGTCCCCACGCGGCGAAGAACGCGGGCAACGTCCCTGTGTAGGCGGGCGCGATGCCGCCCGAGCCAAACGTCACTGCCACGCGCGGATACCCTTGCTCATCCTTCAAGCCTGTCGCGCGCACCGCCTTCAGCTTTTCCGCGACGAGGTTCAACGCCTCATCCCACGTGACCGCTTTCCATTGCGGGTCTTCGTTCTTCCCCTTGCGCGGATTGGTGCGAATCAGCGGTTGCTTCACGCGATAGGGGTTGTACGTCTTCTGCACCAAGCCATACGCCTTGACACACACGCGACCTGCGGCGGGATGCACCTCGCGAAAATTCCAGTTCGGTTCGACGCGCACCGCGACGTTATCCTGCACGACCACATTCAACAAATCAGGTCCAGCAACGCATTGATAACAATAGACGGGGACTTTGTGGGTGGTGGACATACGACCCTCCAAGCGGCATACGTCACTGTGAGCGCAGTGTACGAAGCAGTGAACTTCCTTTCAACACCAAGACACGCAGTATTCACAAAGCCATAAAGATCGCTGGGTGTTCGTCGCGCTACTTCGTGTTGAAAATGAGCTGCTGTTCTCACATGGGCATGATGCGCTAGACATTGACGGTTGGGGCGATGATAACAACCACAGGTCTAAATCAGGTCTAAGCGAGGTTGAGACTCGGGGAAAAATCAAAAGACCCAAAGGGCTTTCTCTTCGAGTCTTGGCGCAATTCACTCTGCGTAAACGTGCGTCATCACCGCTGCGCCAATTGGTGTGGGCGCGGCGAGCGCCGCCTCGCGCGCCACGTCCACTTCGCGCGTGACCTCACTCTCGATGTGCTTGAGCAAATCATCATTCACCACACCCTCGCTCACCAAACGTCGCGAAAAAAGCTTCAGGGGGTCGCGTTGTTGAATCGCTGCGAGCTCTTCCTTCGTGCGATAGCGCGTATCGTCGTCATTTGACGTATGCGGCAGCAACCGCTCGACCTTCGCCTCGATCAGCGTGGGACCATCGCCGCGTCGCGCCTTCTCGACGGCCCTGCGCGACGCCTCGTACACGGCGATAGGATCGCAGCCATCCACGACGACGCCCGCAAAGCCATAACCCTCTGCGCGCATGGCCACATCTTTAATCGCCATCTGCTTGTGTTGCGGCGTGGAAATCGCATAGCCGTTGTTCTCGCACACGAACACGCACGGCAACTTGTGAATGCCTGCGAAATTCATGCCCTCATGCACGTCGCCCTTGCTGCTCGAACCGTCGCCGAAGCCGATGAGATGCACCACGTTCTCCCCACGCAACTTGGACGCCAGCGCCATGCCGACACCATGCAGAAAATGGCCGGGCTGTGGGCTGGACAGTGAGGCGATGTGGTGCTTGCGTTGTCCCCAATGCGCGAACATCTGACGTCCCGCGCTGCTGGGGTCGCCCGCTTTGGCAAGCGCGTGCATGAAGATGTCTTGTGGCGTCATGCCAAAGGTGAGCAACGCCGTGATTGCGCGATAGTGTGGCGACAGGTAATCATGTCCGCGTTTCAGCGCGAACGCGAAGCCTACGCCGACCGCTTCGTGTCCGCGACATGGCACCGCGAAATGCGTCAAGCCTTGACGATTCAATTGCCATAAGCGCTCATCCAGCACGCGCGCCGTCGCCATGATACGATACATTTCAATTAGGTGTTCGTGGTCGAGTGAGATATGGTCATTCATGGTGAGACCCTCGGGAGGAAGCGTGTAGTGAACAGTAAACGGTGAACAGTAACCAGTGGCGAAGCGACATCTGGAACAGCCGCTATGCGACGCGAATGACGATATGACAGCGCGCGTGTCCCATCGCTACGCATTTGTCCTCATCTGCCACCACGGCGCGTCTAAAGATACCGCTGGCGAGTCCTGCGAACAC
Organism: uncultured Anaerolineae bacterium; assembly: GCA_964509505.1. Lineage (GTDB taxonomy): Bacteria > Chloroflexota > Anaerolineae > JACRMK01 > JACRMK01 > CAZDYP01. The sequence goes on from CAZDYP010000013.1 coordinate 5,410, forward strand.
GCCGCGTACGAGATGGCACACGCCGCGCTCACTTTTGCCATACGCGGCAGCGAAGGGCGAACTGTCAATCATCAACGCCAATTCACCGCGCGCCGCGTCGAAATGCGTGATGGTGATGTTGCCCCAACCAATCTCTGCGCCCATGCGCGCCATGAATTGTACGGCTTGCTCGTCGCTCAAGCCAAACACTTCACGGTAGCGCTGCGCGCTGAGCGAGCCGCCCGTGAAGCCCCCCGTGAACAACAACGCATCCGCGCCCGCACCCAATTTTTCCTCGACTGCTTTCTGGAACGTCGCAAGCGTCTCCGGACGAATCAACAAGTAGCGCACATCTTGGTAGAGCAATGCGCCGCGCGCCTCATCGAATTTCAATGCGGCGAGTATCGAATTGCCGCTGATCAATGTTTCCCCCTACCAACACCTTCGCCAAAATTCTGAGAACTGTTAAAGCTACTATGTATGGTGGTTTTACAACAGGGCTAACCACAAATTGGCGAAGGTATTGCCTATACCAACAAATACTTCGTTCTGATCTCTTCGTTCGCCCGCAGCTCTTTCACGCTGCCCTCATAGCGAATGTGACCATCGTCAATCACGTAACAGCGATCAGCCAAGCGCAGCGCCGAGCCGATATTTTGTTCCGCCAGCAACACCGTCAGCCCCGTCGCCTGCAACGCCTTGATTTGCTCCTCCAACACGCGCACGAGCAATGGCGCGAGTCCTTCCATCGGCTCATCCAGCAACAACACCTCGGGGTTACCCATCAGCGCGCGCGCCACCGCCAACATCTTTTGCTCACCGCCGCTCAAGTGTCCGCCTTTGTGCGCTTCCTTTTCTTTCAACACCGGGAACAAGTCAAACACCTTCGCCTTGTCCCATGTTCGATGGCGTTGGGAGTTGCGCGCAGCGATGTCCAGATTTTCGCCTACGGTGAGGTCGGCAAAAATACGGCGATTATCTGGCACATAGCCGATGCCTTTGCGCGCAAGCAGATAGGGCTCGCGACCCGTAATGTTCTCGCCCTTGAAACGCACCTGCCCTTGTTTCGGCGGTGTCAAGCCCATCACGCTGCGCAGCGTCGTCGTCTTGCCTGCGCCGTTACGTCCCAACAGACAGACCACTTCGCCTTGCGCGACGTGCAATGAAACGTCGAAGAGGATGTGGCTCAAGCCGTAGTAGGTGTGAATGCATTCGATCTCAAGCATGGTCGCCCCCGCGCGTCTCGTCGAGGCGCTCGCCCAAATAGGCTTCTTGCACTTCGCGGTTCTGTCGCACCTCGTCGGGCGTGCCTTGAATGAGCGTGCGCCCCTGGCGCATGACCATGATGCTTTGCGCGACGGAGAAGACGATGTCCATGTCATGCTCACAAAATAAAATCGTGAGACCGCGTGTCCGCGCCAACTGTTTCACCAGCGTCATGGTTGCCGCCGTCTCTTCGGGCGACATACCCGCAGTCGGCTCATCGAGAATTAGCAACTTTGGTTCACTGCCCAGCGCAATGGCAATTTCTAGCACGCGCTGGTCGCCATGCGACAACGCACCCGCAAGGCGTTTGGCTTTATTAGCCAATCCCGTGCTCTCTAAGATAGCATTCGTTTCGGCGATGACTTGTTGTGAAGCAGGGCGGAACAACTCGAAACTTTTTTTCTGATGCGCTAGGACGGCGACCTGCGCGTTCTCGAACACCGTGAGGCGCTGAAAGATGTTGGCGATTTGAAACGCACGCCCAATGCCGCGCTTGCAAATCTCATAGGGCGGTAAGCCGCTGATGGGTGCGCCGTCAAACGTGATGCGCCCCGTATTGGGCTGTAGCTGTCCCGTGATGAGATTGAACAGCGTCGTCTTGCCTGCGCCGTTCGGACCGATGACTGCGACGATTGCACCTTGCGCGACCGTCAGGTTCGCGCCGTTTACCGCTATGAAGTTATCGAATGATTTGGTGACGTTTTCTACACGCAACATAGGAGGTTTCAAACATGCCAAACGCGCCCCATTGGGCTCTTTGGCTGGTTTGGCTCATTTGATTCTTTGGCTCGTTTGAGCACGAAACCCATCACGCCTTCGGGCAAAAAGAAAATCAACAGAATCAACATTACGCCCAGTATCAGCGTCCAGTATTCAGTGTAGGTGCTGACAAAGGCGCGCAACAAGACGATGAGGGCGGCGCCCAACAGCGGTCCCGCAAAGGTGAACCAGCCACCCAGCAAACACATGATAAAAATTTCCAACGAGAACGACCAGAACAACAAGCCGGGCACGACCGAACGCTCCAAGCCGACGAACAACACGCCCGCGACACCCGCGAAGAACGCGGCAATGACAATAGCGACGAGCTGCTGCTGCTGCACGTTGATGCCGACAGCTTCGCAGCGCTGCGGATTGTCGCGGATGGCTTGCAGCGTTGCGCCAAACGGCGACTTCACAATCAGATACATCGTCCCCACACACAACCCAACCACCAGCAACACGCCGTAATAGATGTTGGTCTGCGTGGACAGAATTTCGGGCACGCGGATGTCATGCAAGCCGTTGTCGCCACCCGTGAAATCGTACCAGCGGAAGACAATGACCCAGATGAGCGAGCCCAACGAAATTTGCAACATGCCGAAATAGAGCTGGGTCAGACGAATACAAAACCAGCCCATGAGCAAGCCGCTGAAAGCGGCGACGAATGGTCCCGCCAAAAAACCCAGCCACGGCGAAAGCGTCGTCTTCTTGAGCAACAGCGCCGCCGTGTACGCGCCCACGCCATAAAAGACGGCATGATGAAATTGATAGATGCCACCATAGCCCAAGACCAAATTGAGACTCAATGCCAAGAGCGCCGTGACGAAGACGAGCGAGAAGACATAGATGTAGAAGGTGGACGCAAACAACGGCAATGCCAGCAGCGCGCCTAGCAGCGCCGCCACAAACCAGCTGGGTCGTGAAAGTAAGAGTTGCATAGTTGTAGTTCACCACGCCGATTTTAATAAGCCTTTTGGCTTCCACCACAACACGATCACCACTGCCACATACGGAAACACAATCGTGAACTGGGGCCAAATGAGCAAGCCAATGGATTGTGACACACCGAAAATCAGCGCACCAATCAGCGCGCCCCACACGTTGCCCAAGCCGCCAATCGTGACGATGAGGAAGCCTTCGATGATAAGCGTGTGATCCATGCCAAGCGTGATGCTCGTCATGGGCGCGACCAGCACGCCGCCAAGTCCTGCTAGATAACAGCCAATCACAAACGCCAGCGCGAACACCCAGCTGACGTTGATGCCCAACACGCCAACCATCTCGCGATCCACGGCGGCAGCGCGCGCGATTTTGCCTAGTTTCGTCTTCGTCGTAAATAGCCACAATGCGACGGCGACCAGCGGTCCCAGCAACAACAAAAATAGGTTGTAGCGCGGAATCGCAATCTCCAAGAAAGAAACCGAGCCGCGCAACGCCTCGGGCGCGGACACCGAGCGGTAATCCGCGCCCCACACCAGCTTGACCAAATCATTGAGGATGAGCATGACAGAGAACGTGAACAGAATCAGCATTAAGTGTTCACGCTGATAGAGATGCTGCAACAACGCGCGCTCTACAATCAACCCGACGCAGGCGACGACCAATGGCGCGAATAGCAATGCTGCCCAAAACGCCGCAGGGTTCTTGCCCAGCGCGTTGGCGATGCTGAACGCGACAAAGGCGCCGATCATGTAGAGCGAGCCATGCGCCACATTGGGCACGCGCAACACTCCCAACACGAAGCTCAAGCCCGCCGAGACGATGAACAAAATCATCGCGCGGCTTAGACCGATGAGCAGTTGGCTGCCGAAGGCGGCGAAATCTAAATCGAAACCCACCCCCATACCTCACTGTCCTGTGTAGTAGGTTTTCAATTCAGCTTTAGCTAAAATGTGATCCTTCATGGCGGCGACAATCGCAGTATAGGTTGACCCGGGCGCGAGCGCGAGTTTGGTGTCCAGCGCGTACAACGTGAAAATGTAAAGATGCCGCTCGCGCTCGGGCGGACACGGCCCGCCATAGCCTTTATCGTAGGGTGATGAATAGCCGTTCTTGCCCTGCACCGAGCCATCGGGCAGAGGCGACTCCGGGGACACGCCCTCAGGCAACCCGTTAGCCGTAGGTGGAATATTGAACACACTCCAGTGCGGAAACACAGTGCCCACCGGGGCGTTGGGATAGACAAAGCGTATATCGTCCACCATGATAAGTGCCAAGCTCTTGGCTGTCGGCGGCACATTTGCCCACTTGAACGGAGGCGAAAGGTTCTCTTTTCCCGCCGCCGTTCCCGGACAAACCACTGATCCACCTTGCACTGTCACGCGAAATGGTTTTTGGGCGTGGCGGAGGGGAATATCGCCTTCTGGCTTAAACGCATCGCTACTTAAGCTCATGGGCGGCAGCGGCGTGGGCGTGGCAGGGATGGGCGTCGGTGTGGGAGGCGCTGGTGTGGGCGTAGGCGGCAGCGGCGTGGGCGTGGCAGGGATGGGTGTCGGTGTGGGAGGCGCTGGTGTGGGCGTAGGCGGCAGTGGCGTGGGCGTGGCTGGTGTGGTAGGCACGAGCGTCGCCGTTGGTGGAATAGCCGTCGCAACTGTAGCGGGCGATGTCGTCGGTTGAGCAGAGTCGCAAGCTGCCACCAACATCAATAGAACGAGTGAACACCAGAATAATTTTCGCATGGCGCGTCTCATAAATGACGTTTGAAACATTAGAGCTCTCCAGATTATTTTGCGGCAGCCATTGGGATCCAGCTATGGGTCGCCTGAATTATTTGTGGAAGCCAAACCCACCCTTGCGAAGATTTTGAACCTTCGCAAGGATTGTTTGGGAAAATCATGTCTGCCATCACTCATTGTCCGCGCGATTTTTTGATGTCGTCGCACGACGGCATCAGGTCTTTGCCGGCAATGGCGACGATGTCCGCCGCAATCGGAAACTCGTATTGCGCGGTCTTCTTCGTCACGCCCAAATACATCGGCAGCACCGCTTGATGATCGCATGCGCGCATCTCAACTTCACCGACAGGTGTGTTGATCTTCATGCCTTCGAGCGCGTCAATAAATTTCTCCTTGTCAAGCGAGCCCGCTTTCTTGTAAGCCTCCGCGATGAAATATGCTGTGTTGTATGCGTGAAACGCAGGGAAGCCCGGTGGTGTCTTATAGGCATCATTGAACGCTTGCGTGAAAGCTTTGTTCGCAGGCGTGTCAGGGTAATAGAAGTGATAATCCATCGTGCCCAGCACGCCTTCGGGCGCATCCGCGCCCAGCGGCTTCAACACCGAAAAGTCCGTGGCGGTGTGAACCCACACCGGAATCTTGTCGGTCAAGCCCATTGTCTTCGCCGTTTTCAAGACGTTGGTCATGCCCGCGCCGCCTGTGGCAAAAATAATCGCGTCGGGTTTCGCCGCTTGAATCGCAGTCAGATACGGCACGAGGTCAGGCTCGCCCGATTTCCACCACGTCTCGCCCGCTTTAATTACGTCGGGCTTGAGCTGCTTCAAGTTTGCCCAGACGGAATCGGCAATCGCATGGCCATATTCATAGTCCTCGCCGCCAATCCAGTACTTGACATACGGTTTCTTGGCGAGACCCTGCGCGCCCGCTTTGCCCGCCATGTACGTGTTCTCGCCTGTCGAGAACACATAGCGATGACCGCTTGCGCCCGTGATCTTCTCGCTCTTCGCAATCCAGACAATGAGCGGGACTTTCTGCTCTTTGGCATACGCCGAGACCGCCAGTGCGCCCGCACTGTTCACGATGCCGACGACGACATCCACCTTCTCTTGCAAGATGAGCTCCTTCGCCATGCTCAACGCGGTGTCGGGCGCGTACTTGTCGTCGCGTTGCGCAAAGTCTATCTTCACGCCCAAGACGCCAGTCTTGTTGATTTCGTTGACCGCCAGCTTGAAGCCATTGAGCGCATCGTTGCCAAACGCGGCGGGCGGGCCGCTGTACGTGTCAACAATACCCACCTTGATGTTGCGCTCCAGTTTCGCGCCTGCGGGCGTCGCAACGACCGCAGCAGGCGCTTGGGTTGGCGCAGGTGCGGCCGTGGGCGCGGAGCATGCCACAACCACCCCAACGATACACACCCACACGACAAGCACAAACTTCTTGATTTTCATCTGACCTCCTCTTGAGTAATTGGTAATTGGTAATCGGTAATTAGTAATTGGAATCCCACATTCTTGAATCACCAATTACTAACCACTTATTACTCTATTACGATACCTGAATAACTAACGCTTACTTGGTCTTAGCCTTGCGAAGGTTGGTAGAAATATGGCTACATGGCAGCCGTACAACCTGCGCAAGGCTTGTGACACGAAAGTGTTAGTTACTCAGATTGCGATACCATATTCTTCTAGCGCCTTTTCCTTTGTCACCTTCCCATCACGCACATCACGCAGCACCGCTTCAAGGTCGCGCGCGCGTGGGTCGCCATAGCCGCCTGCGCCAGGCAAACGCAACGACACGACATCGCCTTGTTTCAACTTGTCGAGACCTTTCGATTTCAACGGCTTCTCGTCGGGCGTATCGGGATTCAAAATGAATTTGCCCTTCGCGCCCTCTTTGCCGCCGAACAAACCAAACGCGCCAAACGCTTGACGGTCGCCATAGCGCGCGAAGGTCACGTCGTCAATCAGCGCGCGAATGTCGCGCCGCAAGCCTAACGCGCCGCGATACTTCCCCGCGCCGCCCGTGTCGGGGATGAGCTCGTAACGCTCAATGCGCATCGGAAATTCCAGCTCGACGGCTTCAACCGGCGTGTTCATAAAGCGCGCAAGATGCGAGTCCTGCCCATCGCGCCCATCACGACACCAACGCGCGCCCGCGCCGCCGCCTTGAATGTCAATATACACGAAGCGCTTGCCCGTCGCTGGATAGTAGCCACTAAAGCCGCAGTTCGTGATTTGCCCATGCGACCCCGCCATCACACGCTCCGGCAACGCTTGCGCCAGCGCAAGCAACATCGCCTCGGTAATTTTTTGTGAGACTTGCGTGCGCGCCCCACACGCGCGCGGCGGATTCGGATTGACAACCAATCCTTTTTTTGCGCGCACCTCGAAAGGACGGTAGCAACCTGAATTCGGTGGCGCGTGCGGATCCACGACAGCAATGAGCGCGTAATACACAGCCGCATGAACCGTCGCAATCGGACAGTTCACGTTGCCCGGCACTTCGGCATCCGTGCCGTCAAAATCTACGACAGCCTGATCGCCTGCTTTGACGATGTTCACTTGCAATTTGATGGGTTTGCCTGTCAACCCATCGTCGTCCACATAATCCACGCCCGTGTACGTGCCGTCGGGAATTTGCTTGAGGCCCTCGCGGATGCGCTTCTCCGAATAATCCAGCAGCGCGTCGGTGTGCGCCTGCACCGCCTCCACACCGTACTTCTCGAAAATTTCCTTGAGTCGTCGCGCACCCACAAAATTCGCCGACGCTTGCGCGCGAATGTCGCCGAGCGTTTTGTCGGGGACACGGATGTTGTTGTTGAGGATGCCGAACAGTTCGTCGTCCTCTTTGAATTTTTTGTAGAGCTTCACCATCGGGAAGCGCAAGCCTTCGAGATAAATTTCGGTCAAGCCGCCTTGTGTGCCGCCTGCCGCCGCGCCACCCATGTCAGCATGATGCGCGATAGAGCCGACGAACCCAACCAGTAGGGGTGCACCCTTGCGGTCGCCCCTACTGGATGAACGCATTGTGTCGTTCTGATGGGGTGCGCGCAAGGCATCGCCTCTACAAAACACGGGCGTGAACGTCACCAAATCCATCACGTGCTGCCCGCCAATGTATGGGTCGTTGAAGATGATCACGTCGCCGTCGTCCAACTCTTCGTCCTTGAAGCGCGCGCGCAAACTGCGCATCCCCAACTCGAAGCCTGTCAGGAGCATCGGCGCGTGGTGCGCTTGCGCGACGGTGTTGCCATTGCGATCAAAGACCGCGCACGCGATGTCTTTGATTTCCTTGATGATGGTCGAACGCGCGGTGCGGATGAGCGTGTGTCCCATCTCGTCGGCGATTTGCTCCATCGCGTAACGTAACACTTGCATCAAAACAGGGTCGGCTTTGATTTTCTTGGCTGGCATTTCTTCCTCTGATTAACCACAGCGACACGGAGAGCACAGAGTTTTCTTTCTTTTTCTCTGCGTCCTTTGTGTCTCTGTGGTGAAAATTTTCTACAAGTTGATGATGATGTTACCCCACCCATCCACGCTCGCCGTTGCGCCTGCGATGACCACCGTGCTAGAGATGACTTCTTCGATGATGCAGGGTCCCTTCACGACGGCGCCCGACTGTAAGCCAGCGCGCTCGTACACCGGGACATTCACAAACCCACGCCCATCAAAATAGACAGGGCGTTTGCCCTTCAGCGCTGCGCGCGGCGAGGTCGCGCCGCGTTTTTGTCGTGTAACGGGCAGCTTCACGGCTGGCACACGCCCGATGCCAATCAAACGCACGTTGATCACGTCCACGGTTTCGGTCAGCGAATGATACGCATACACCTTTTGATGGAGCGCGTGAAAGCGCGCGATGAGCGCATCAATCACCTTGCGGGTGATGCGCCCGCTGTGCGGCACGGGCACGTTCAACTCATAAGCCTGCCCCGCGTAGCGCACGTCCGCCGTCCATTGAATCTCCACATCGTCATCGCAAATTTTTTCGGCGCGTAGTTGCTCGCGCGCCTCTTGCTCCATCTCAGCATAGGCGCGTTGCAAAGCGTCGGGGTCCAGTTGCGTCGCAGGCTTCGCCACTGTCCGCACGTAATCGTGGCGGATGTCGCTCATCACCAAACCGAAGGCGGAGAACGCGCCGGGATACAACGGCACGACGACCTTCCGCATCCCGATGTCTTTGGCGAGCTCGCACGCATGAAGCGGGCCCGCGCCGCCAAACGCGACGAGCGTGAACTCGCGCGGGTCGAGTCCCTTCTGAATCGAACTGCCCGCCATGCCCTTCACCATGTTCGCATTGACGACGCGCACGATGCCATACGCCGCCTCTTCAATAGACATACGCAATGGACGCGCGATGTGTTGCTCGATTGCCGCGCGCGCGCGTTCAGGATACAGCTTCATCTCGCCGCCAAGAAAATAATCGGGGTTCAAGCGCCCCAGCGCGAGGTTCGCATCGGTCACGGTGGGCAGTTCGCCGCGAATGCCGTAACACGCCGGCCCCGGATCCGCTGCCGCCGATTGCGGTCCCACATTCAACGCGCCGCCCTTGTCAATCCACGCGATGCTGCCGCCGCCCGCACCGAGCGCATGCACGTCCACCGCAGGAATCTTGACGGGGTAGCCCTCGAACTTGCCCTCTGACGACACGCGCGGCACACCGTCCACGATGATGCCGATGTCGAAGCTCGTGCCGCCCATGTCAACGGTCATCACTTGTTGGTCGCCCAACAAATTTCCGATGAACGCGCCTGCCACCGCGCCGCCTGCGGGGCCACTGTTGACGATGTTGACGGCATGCTCACGCGCAGTCTCCGCGGACATCGCGCCGCCGCTCGCTTGCATAATGCGGACTTCCACCCTGCGCCCTGAGCCTGTCGAAGGGTCGCCATACTTTTCTTGCAGCATCGTCATCAAGGTGCGGATGTAACGCTCGACAATCGGTTGCAGGTAGGCGTTGATGACCGTCGTCGAAGTGCGCTCGAACTCGCGGAACTCCGGCGAGATTTCGGACGAGAGCGAAATCGTCGCAGCGGGATAGACCTCGCGGCAAATCTCTTTGACGCGCTTTTCGTGCGACGGATTGAGAAATGAAAACAGCAAGCAGACGGCAATCGTCTCGACGGTTTGCTCCTTCAGATACTGCGCCGCGCGCACCACCGAGGCTTCATCCAACGCACGCACGACCTCGCCGTGCGAGCCGATGCGCTCGTCCACCTCGACGCGCAAGTAACGCGGCACGAGCGGTTCGGGCAAGTCCACCAGAAAATCGTACAACCCTTCGTCGGGGCGCTCAACACGCGCGATCTCCAGCACGTCACGAAAGCCCGCCGTCGTGATCAAGCCTGTCCGCGCGCCCTTGCGTTCAATGAGCGCGTTGGTGCCGATGGTCGTGCCATGTCCATGCACCATGTAATCCAAGTCCGCCATCGTCGCGTTGGCGATACGCAAAATTTTTTCAACGCCGTTCAACAAACCCTGCGCAGGATTCTGCGGCACGGTCAGAACTTTGGTCGTGTGAATGTGTTTATGTTTATCGTCAATCAAAACGATGTCGGTGAACGTGCCGCCGACGTCAATGCCGATGCGCATGATGCCCCCAAAAATCCGTATCAACGAATCGTAATCGTATGAACGCACTCCTGCCCTTGCGCCTGCAAACACTTGCCCAACGCTGGACTCAGCTCATACGCCACGCCTAGCGCGTCGAGCCAGCCCATCACTCGCGCGAAGATGCCACAGTCGTATTGCGCTGCCACGCCCGCGCGCGTCACATTGTCATAGGCAAAGCAACGCGACACGCATAGCTGGCACGCCGTCTCGCTCACTTTGCTCACCTGATAATCCAACAAATCAGGTCCCAACAAACCGATGAATGTTTCTTGTGTCACCAGATAGTCGTCAAGCGTTTTCACGGGCGGCAACTGCAACGCGCGCCCAAGACGCTGCGCTTCGACCTTGCCGACTTCGCGCGCCGCCGTCTGATTGATGCGATTGGTGACCGCCATGCCGCACTCTTTGGCGACCAGCGCGAACCAACGCGCATCGTGCGCCATCCAATTTTTGATGAGCAGCGACTCGCGGTCTGCGGGCGACAGTCGCGCCAAATGGCTATGGGCTTTTTGCCGCAAAGCGCTCCGCCAATCTGTTTGCTCGTTCATCAATCTCTCCATTCGCCAATTTAGAATCGCACAGGTTCTTTGAACTCGCCAAAGATTTCCTTCAACGCGCCGGTAATCTCCCCAACGGTCGCATACGCCCTCACCGCGTGCAGCATCGCGGGCATCAAATTCACACCCGACTTGGCATCGTCGCGCACACGTTGCAACGCTGCTGCAACGGCGTTCGCGTCGCGCTCGGCTTTCACTTGCCCGAGGCGGCGCAGCTGTTCCTCCGTCGCTGCGGGCTTGTATTGATGTAACTCCACCTCGCGCGAAATTTTGCCTGCTTCGGTGCGATATTTGTTTACGCCAATCTTCACAATCTCGCCGCGCTGCAGCTTCTGCTCGTAGATGAGCGCCTGTCGTGCGACTTCCGCTTGAATATAGCCCTCGCGGATGGCGCGCACAATACCGCCCATCTCCGTATCCACGCGCTGCATCTCCGCGACGATGAGCTTCTCCAGCTCGTTCGTCAACCACTCGATGTAATACGAGCCGCCCAGCGGATCCACCGTATCGCTCAAGCCCATCTCCTCCGCAAGAATCTGCATCGTGCGCAGCGAAATAAGCGACGCCTTCTCGCTTGGAATCGTGTAGGCTTCGTCGTAGCAGCAGAGCGCCATCGTCTGCGCGCCGCTCAAGGCGGAGATGAGCGCGTAATAGGCGCCGCGCACGATGTTGTTCTCTGGTTCTTCGATGGTGAGACCGCCGCCGCCGCCGCCCGCGATCATCTTCATCTGCAGCGTGTCGGGTTGCGTTGCGCCAAACTCGTCGCGCATGAGCTTTGCCCACAAGCGCCGCGCCGCGCGAAACTTGGCGACCTGCTCCCACAAATTCCCGAAGATGTCGAAGTTGAACGACACGCGTCCCGCGAACTCGTCCACATGCAAGCCTCGCGCGACGACGCGCTGAATGTACGCGCGCGCGATGCAGTACGCATACGCGATTTCCTGCACGGGCGTCGCGCCCGACTCGCGGATGTGATAGCCGCACACCGAAACAGGGTAATACTTCGGCGCATGGCGCGCGCAAAATTCCATCGTGTCCGCAATCATGCGAATCGCCGGCTCGACGGGAAAAATCCACGCGCCGCGCCCGACGTATTCCTTGAGGATGTCGTTCTGCGTCGTGCCGCGCACCTCGCTTGATGGCACGCCTTGTTTTTCCGCAACTGAAAGATACATCGCCAGGATGATCGGTGTGACGGCGTTGATGGTCAGCGAAACGCTCACCTTGTCAAGCGGAATGCCGTCGAACGCAACTTCCATATCGCGCAACGAATCAATCGCCATGCCCACGCGCCCGACCTCGCCTTCCGCGCGCGGGTCGTCGGAATCGAGCCCCATCTGCGTCGGCAAATCGAAGGCGACGTTGAGCGCGTTCTGTCCGCGTTCGATGAGGAACTTGAAGCGCCCATTCGTGTCGTACGGTGTGCCGAAGCCCGCATACTGACGCATCGTGAACGGACGCGCGCGATACATGAGCGGATGAATGCCGCGCGTAAATGGAAATTGGCCGGGCAAACCAATCTCGCGCGCCGCATCTATGTCCGCAATCTCGGCGGGCCCATAGACGGGCTTGACCGTAATGCCCGATTCTAAAATCACGTCACGAATTTTCTGGTTGGACATAGTTTCCCTCCTATCCTCGTTGCGTCGAGGAGCAAGGCGTTCTCTAACGCCGTCAGCGGCAGCCCCGCCGCGCGCAAGCGCGCGCGCTCCTCTTACCCTATCTCATCACACCCAATCTTTGTCAATTGCGATCCACGCCTCATCACCTAATTCGTAATTCCGACAACTCGAATACGGATAGTCGGTGGGCTTGCTAACCAATCCCGCGCGCACTGGATTGTTGTGAATGTAATTCAATTTCTGCCGCCTATCAATTCAACGGTACGATGGAACTCGGGCGTGTGAAGATGGGTGGGCGGGTGTGAATGACATTCGTGATGTAATAAACGTCGCCACTTCCGCGCCGGGCGCATTCACGACGAACTCTTGGCGTGCTAGAATGTTCTGCGCCGTCCAGTGTTTGAGGTTGCAACCTAGCGCGAGCAGGGGCGGGTCGAAAGCCATCATCGAAACCCAGCTTTTCGGCGCGATGTTTGACACATCATTGGCGTTGAGCGTCGTGACGAGCATGATCTGTCGCAGCAACGCCGATGGTCTCCATGCGTTTTTGTCAAGCGTGAGTGCGATTTGCGGTTTCATGCTGCGCCGTCTCGTGCAGAAACGCTTCCAGCAGCGCGTTGAACGTCGCAGGGTTTTCCCAGTGCGGCGAGTGCCCAGCATTGGCAATCACTTGCGCCGCGCCGCGCCACAGCGTCGGCATGGACAAGCGGTTGATGTAATCTAGGTTGATCAATTGCTCGTGTGCGCCGTGGAACACGGCGAGTGGTTGTTGCATGGTGGCGACAATGGCGACCTCATCCGCATAACCGTTGGGTGCGATGCTCGCCGCAAGCGTGCTGCGCGCATTGCCGTCGGTGCGCTGAATATCGGCGAGAAATGTTTCTGGTATAGATGCGCCGGGCTTGAGGCACGCCGCTGCGAAACCGCGCGCTTCCGCCTCGCTCAACGTCGGATTGAACGCCGCGCCCATGGCGGGGTTGGGCAAGAACGCTTCGTTCATCGCTGGCGGAAACGCCAGCGGCGGTGTGCCGAAGATTACGAAGCCGCGCGCGTTGGGCAGCTGATTCACGGCTTCGAGCACGATGTGTCCGCCCAGACTCCAACCGACGAACACCGCATCGCTCAAGCCCAATTGTTTGGCGACCTCGACGACGACGCGTGCGTAGCCCGGCAAGTTGTAGGTCGTGGATGGGTTCGCGGCATTGGACGATTGTCCATGACCGGGCAAGTCCAGCGCCGCCAAGCGAAACGTCTCGCCCAATGGGCTTTCGAGTTGATATTGATACGAGCGACTCGAACACGAGTTGCCGTGAATGAGCAACGCGGCAGGCCCCGCGCCCTTACTGCTGTAAACGGCGATACGATCTGATCCGACTGACACCATGTGCGCTTCCATCATTGCCTCCGTATAAGAAAATTTTTGAAAGCATCCCTGAACCCAGCTAATCCGTGGCTGCGCGCTGCGTGCGCTCGCGAATGAACGCAGCGATGTCGTCAAAACTACTGCTCGTCGGGAACACGCCCGCGATGCCGAGTGCGCGCAGCGCCTCGTGATCGCGTTGTGGGATGTTGCCGCCGACCATCACCAGCTTATCATCCATACCTTGCTCACGCAATTGTGCCATCAGCTTCTGCGTGATAGGCACGTGCGCGCCCGACAAAATCGAAAGCCCAATCACATCTACGTCCTCTTGCATCGCCGCTTCGACGATTTCCTCGACGGTGCGATGCAAGCCTGTATAAATCACCTCGAAGCCTGCATCGCGCAACGCCAACGCGACCACCTTCGCGCCGCGATCATGCCCATCCAGTCCGGGTTTCGCAATCAATACTCGTATCGGTCTTGTGTTGCTCATGCTCCCTCACTCAGTGTTCAGTGAACAGTGAACAGTGGACAGTCCATTTCACGATTCACATTTCACTGTTCACTTTCACGACGCACGCCATCGCCGTATCGCCTGCCGCGCAACCCGTGAACAAACCATAACCGCCGCCGCGCATTGCGAGTTCTTCGATGAGTTCGATGATGAGCCGCATGCCGGTGGGCCCCTGCGGATGTCCAAAGATGAGCGACGAGCCATAATGGTTCATCGCTTCAGGCTTCACACCCGTTTGTTCGCAAAAGTAAATGTCGTTCACGGCGAAAGGGTTGTGCGTCTTGATGGCACTCATATCCTTGATGGTGAGCCCGGCCGCGTTGAGCGCGACCTGCGATGCAGGCACGGGCGCTTGTCCCATGAAGCCTTTCTTCGCGCGCGCCGTGCCGACTGCCAGCAATTGCACGGTGATACTTGCATCGCGTGACAGCTCGCGCGCTTGGTCTTTCGTCGTGACGATGACCCCCGCGTTGCCGTCGGCAGGATACGTCTGTCCGCCAAACGTGACCGTGCCGCCCTGCAGCACAGGCTTGAGTCGCGCCAACCCTTCCCGCGTGGTGGGGAACACGCCTTCGTCGTCTTTCACTATCGTCAGCGCTTTGCGCCCACTCGGCTCCTTCACTTCGATTGGCGTGACCATGTAGCGACGATGAAACGCGCCATCCTCTTTGAGCGCGTCTTGATACTGCGAATAGCGCAACAACATCATTTCGTCTTGTTGCTCTTTGCTGATGTCCGCATCGCGTGCGACGTTCTCCGCCGTTTGAATCATCGCGTTCTTGGCGTGCGGATCGAAGTTGAAATTGTCCCACACCCAATCTTCGGCGTCGCCCTTGCCGCCCGCGCCGAGCGGATTCGGATAGTAGATGTGGGGTCCGTTGCTGCACCGGTCGAGCGTGATGCCCAACACCGTTTCACTCGCGCCTTGTTCTACCTCTAGCGCCGCCGACGCCAACACCCGCGCGCTCGTCGCGCACGCTTGCGAGAGCATGGGGCCCGTGATGTGCGGCGCGCCTATCAACGCGGCGAGCCACGGCGCGCCGTAGAACGAGTGCTTCTGCGGCACCGTCCAACCGAGATGCAGCGCATCGAATGTGTCGGGCGTGATGTGGCGCTCCTGCAACGCGCGCAACGCGACCTCTGCCGCAAACGTAATCGGATGCAAATTGGCGAAGCTGCCCTGCCAGCGCACGAACGGCGTTGACCAATAACCGCCATACGGGATGAACACATTTTGAAGTTTCATAGATGCTCCACACTGGGATTGGGATTTGGAATTTGGAAGTTATCCCCGTTTCATCATTAACACCCACTGCCCCTCAACCACCGCCTTGCCATGTTGATTCTTCACCGTCGTGTCCATCGTGACTATGCCGCGCTCGGACTTGGATGTTTCTTTCTTCTCTGCGACTTTGAGTTCGAGGTGAATCGTGTCGCCAAACTTCACCGCGCCAACATACTGCACGGTTTGTTGCATCAGCGCGATGGTCGTGCCTTCAAAGATGCCGAGTTGGTTTGCCTGTCCCGTTGCAATCGCCAGCACCAGCGCGCCATGCGCGATGCGTCCGCCGAACGGCGTGGACTTCGCAAATTCTTCGTCGGTGTGCAATGGGTTGTAGTCGCCCGCTACACCCGCGAAATGCGCGACGTCGGCTTCGGTGACCGTGCGCGCTTGACACACGAAGACATCGCCGACGTTGAATTGATCGTACGTGAGACCGCGTGGTTTGTATGACATGCGTTGCTCCATGAATAATTTCAGATTTCAGATGTGAAAACTAGACCACCCAAGCTTCAAGCTGCAATCTCAAATCTGAAATGGTCAAAGCCCCATTTCCTTCGCAATGATGTTCCGCAACAGCTCGCCCGTGCCGCCGCCATACAGCAAGAAGCGCGAGTCACGATAGAAGCGTTGCGGCGCAAGTTCCATCGCCATGCCATACGCGCCGAAGATGCGCGTCGCTTCGTCGGCGCATTGTGCGGCAACCTCCGTCGGATACAATTTGGCAATGGCGGCTTCTTTGTTGCACGGTTTCTGTTGGTCAATGAGCCACGCGCCATAATGCACGTACAGACGCGACAACTCGATTGCCGTTTCCATGTCCGCGAGTTTGTGTTGGATGGCTTGGAACTCGCCAATCGTTTTGCCGAACGCCACGCGCTCATGCGCGTAACGCAGCGCCTCGTCGCGCGCCGCCCGCGCCAAGCCCACGCCGAGCGCGCCCGTCATAATGCGAATCTCGTTCAGCATCTCGCGCAACGCCGCGAAGCCCATGCCCTCCTTGCCGCCGAATAAATTTTCCTTTGGCACGCGCACGCCGCTCAACGTCACTTCGGCTGTCTCCGACGCCACCACGCCCACCTTCTCGATTTTCTTGCTGACGCTCAAACCCGCCGCGCCCTTTTCGACGAGGAACATATCAATGCCCTTGAAGCCCGCGCTCGGATTCGTCTTCGCGGCGATGGTGAAGAAGTCGGCGCGCGTCGCGGAGGTGATCCACGTCTTCACGCCATCCAGCACGTACTCGTCGCCGTCGCGCACGGCGCGCGTCGTCATCGCGCCGAGGTCGCTGCCCGCGTTTGGCTCAGTCATAGCGATCGTGCCAACCTTCTCGCCGCGAATCGCAGGCGCCAACAATCGCTCGCGTTGCGCTTCCGTGCCGAAACGATAAACGAAATTCGTACCCATCAAGCATTGCATCATCGCCGCCGCCGCGAGTGACAAGTAGCCATACGCCAGCTCTTCGAGGAAGATGGCGAACATCAGCGCATCGCCATCCGCGCCGCCGTATTTTTCGGGATAGCGCAGACCAAGATAACCCAAGTCACCCAACAGCTTGAACAGGGTCATGGGAAACTCGGCTTTCGCTTCCATCTCCGCGACACGCGGCGCGACTTCGCCCGCGACGAAATCCGCGACGGCGCGACGGAAGGCTAGGTGTTCTGGTGATAAGGTGAAGTCCATGTCCTATCTTTCAACACGAAGGCGCAAAGGCGCGAACAAAAATATCTTTGTGTTCTTTGTGAATGCTTTGTGTTTATATCAGTTTCCTAACAAGGGTATGGGAAAATTTGCTCAAGGCGGATGGCCACATCCGCCGTTGGACGCTGGATGAATACCTCCAGCGCGAGCCATCCTTTCCATGCGAGCGGAAACCGACATAACCCTAAACGATTCCTTGCGTTTTCAGGCGAGTGACATCATACCCCAACCCACCAATGATACGCTCGTTGTCCTCGCCCAGACGCGGCGGAAACTTCATCGTCAGATTCCGTTCACGCAGATGGTTCGTCAGCACGACGGGCGCAGGCAGGTGAATCGTTACGCCGGTGCGCGTGTCGCGCGCCGTCACCAGGTTCCCGCTCACACGCTCATCGTCAATCACGTCGCGCACGGTGTTGACTTGCGAGACTGGCACACCCAGCGCATTGAAAAACGCGAGCCATGCTTTTGTGTCCTTCGCGCTTATACTTTCGCGCATTTCGCGTTCCAAAGTCTTCACAGCTGCAATGCGTCCCGCATTGCGCCGATACTCGTCGCGCGCGAGCGACGCAAACTCCGGCGTGGCGACGATGCTCTCCCATTGCTTATCGTTGCCAACGGCGAGGTAGAGGAAGCCGTCTTGCGTTGGGAAGACGCCAACAGGCGCAAAGAATTGATGACTGTTGCCCTTGCGCTCCACCGTCTGTCCAAAACTTTTCGTGAGCATCATCGGACTGTTCATCCATGAGACCGCGCTCTGAAACATCGCCACGTCAATGCGCGTCCCCTCACCCGTGCGCTCGCGCAGATACAACGCGCGCATCACTTGACCGTATGCGTGTTCGCCCGCGCCCAAGTCCACCATCGGCAAACCAAACACAAACGGCGCGCCGTCGCTCTCACCCGTCAAGTCCATGAAGCCAGCGCGCGCTTGTAAGATGGGATCGTATGCGGCTTCGTTGCTGTCGGGACCGAAGCCCGTGATGCCGACCCAAATCAAATCAGGTTTGATGACGCGCAACGTCTCATAGTCAATACCGAGTTTGGCGTAATCTTTCGGGCGTTGATTCGTGGCGAAGATGTCAACGGGCAAACGCGCGACGAGCTCATGCAAAATTTTTTTGCCGTCGTCGTGCGCGAGGTTGAGCGTAATCGCTTCCTTGCCTGCATTGTTCGGCAAGAAGTACGCGTTCATGCCTTCCTCGCCCAAGACGTTCGCGCCCACCCAACGGTTCGGATCGCCGCGCGGCGGATTCTCCACGCGAATCACGCGCAGCCCTTCTTGCGCGAGATGCAACGTGAGATATGGCAGCGTCGTCGCCTGTTCGATAGAGAGGACAGTCAAATCAGCCAACGATGCCAAACGTGCCAAAGGTGCCAAATTGGATTCGTTTATCTGATTTGGCATCGTTGGCTCGTTTGGCATCGTTGGCTCGTTTGGCATCGTTGGCTCGT
>CAZDYP010000013.1:24300-44881 GCA_964509505.1 uncultured Anaerolineae bacterium
CGTTTGGCATCGTTGGCTCGTTTGGCATCGTTGGCTCGTTTGGCATCGTTGGCTCGTTTGGCATCGTTGGCTCATTTGGCATCGTTGGCTCGTTTGGCATCTTTGATCGCGTGCAATACGCGCTCGGCGGTCATTGGCACTTGTGTCAGGCGCACGCCAATCGCATCGTAAATCGCGTTAGCGATCGCGGGCGCAGTCGGTGTGCCGCCCATCTCGCCGACGCCTTTCGCGCCAAAGGGACCCTCTGGGTCATCGGTTTCCACGATCACCGTTTCGATGGGCGGCATGTCGAGCGCGGTCGGCACGCGATAATCCAAGAACGTCGGATTCAACACACGCCCCTCGCGCACTTGCAGCTCTTCGGTCAGCGCGTAGCCAATGCCCATCTGCAAGCCGCCCTCGATTTGTCCTTCGACGTACATCGGGTTGATGGCGCGCCCCACATCATGCGCCGCGACGATTTTCAGCACGCGCACTTTGCCCGTCTCCATATCCACTTCGACTTCTGCCGCCTGCGCGCCGAAGCCATACGCCGCCGAGATATTGCCCTTGTAAGTCTCCTTGTCCACCAGCTTCGTCGGCGGATCGTACCACCCATTGCCGATGACAACCACGCCGCCCTCACGGTAGTGCATTGCGCGCACGGCTTTGTCGAAAGGTATGGGCTTGATGGAATTGTCTTGCGCGTAAATCTGGCGGTCACGTACGTCGAGCATATCGAGTGGCACACGCAAATTTTCTGAGACGCTTATCAAAATTTGTCGCTTCGCATCTTTCGCCGCCAGCCATGCCGCGTTGCCCGCGATGAACGTTGTACGGCTCGCGTGCGTGCCGACATCCCATGGCTTGATGGACGTATCGCTGTTGATGACCGTCACATCTTCCACGCGCACGCCCAAACCCTCCGCGACGATTTGCGCGAGAATCGTCTCCGAGCCTTGTCCAATTTCCGTTGAGCCTGTGATGAGCGTGACGCGCCCGAAGTCGTCCACCTTCACCGTCGCGCCGCAGCCATCGCTGCGATAGATGCGCGCCCCGCCGCCGACGTTCAACGTGGCGGCAAAACCAATACCACGTCGAATGGCCGATGGCGGATGGCGGCTGGCGGACGACTGTTTGGCATTGGGAGTTTGGGACTGAGGATTTTTCTTCTCCCAGCCAATTCGTTCCGCGACTTCGTTAAGACACTCACGCAACCCACAGCTGGTGATCTTCAACCCTTGTGGCGTTTCGCTGTTGGGATGGTTCGCATTCAACAAACGAAACTCGACGGGGTCCATGCCGAGCTGTTCTGCGAGCTGATCCATCTGCGTCTCGACGAAGAACGTGGATTGCGGGTTGCCATAGCCGCGCATCGCGCCCGTCGGCAAATTGTTCGTATAGACGACATCGGCGATGAAACGCGCGTGCGGCACGCGATACAAACTTGCTACCGTCTCCATCATCACGACGGGCGTAACCGCGCCCCACGAAATGTACGCACCCGCATCGAGCCGCAGCCGCGCCTCACGCGCCCAGAGTGTGCCGTCGCGTTTGGCAGCGCTGCGACTGTAGATGCGCGCACGTTGTCGCACGGCGCTCGCAAAAAATTCTTCCTCGCGTGTGAACGCAATCCGCACGGGTTTGCCCGCCGCTTTCGCCAACAGCGCAGCGATGGGCTCGAAGGGATACACATCCAAACCACGCCCGAATGCGCCGCCGATGACAGGTTGGATGATGCGAATGTCGCGCCCCGCCATGCCGAGCGCTTCGGAGAGGTCGCGTTGCAAGAGGAAGGGAATTTGCGTCGTGCTCCACAACGTCAGGCGTCCTTGCAAATCGAAAGACGCCAACGCAAACGCCGTCTCCATCGCGGCGTGTGTAACGTAAGGCAACTCGAACTCGCCTGTGACCATGACATCCGCAACGTCAAATGCGCGCTCGCCATCGCCGTGCGAGTAGTTGTAGCGTGTGAACAAATTCGAGGGCTTGTCCTCATGGAGGCGCGGCGCATCGGGCGCGAGCGCAGCCTCGGCGTCGAACACGGCGGGCAACGGGTCATACTCGACGCGAATCAATGCGAGCGCTTCTTCGGCGGTGTCCTCATCCACTGCCGCCACCGCCGCCACCTCATCGCGTCGTGTGCGAACTTTGTCGCGCTTGAGCGGCGTGTTGTCCGCGCCATAGCCAAACTTGTGACTCGTCAGATTGTCCGCGCCTGTGATGACAGCCTTCACACCTGCGAGCCTTTGCGCGCGGCTCACGTCAATCGCTTTGATGCGCGCATGTGGCACGCCCGCATACAAGATTTTACCGTGCAACATGCCGGGCAATTTCAAATCGTGTCCATACTCCGCGCGTCCCGTCGCTTTATCGAGCGCGTCGAGTTTGGGAACACGTTGACCAACCACTGAGTAAGCCATAAGACCCTTGTTCACTAAACGCTCAATGGTGTTCAGTGTTCAGTGTTCAGTGTTCGGTGAAGACTGAACACTGTTCACTGCCCACTGCCCACTGACATCACTGCTTCCACAACCTTCTGATACCCCGTGCAACGGCACAGATTCCCCGCGATAGCTTCACGGACTTCGTATTCCGTCGGATGTGGATTGCGTCGTAGGAGCGCGACCGCCGAAACGATGATACCCGGCGTGCAGTAGCCGCATTGCACGCCGCCGTGCGCGACGATGGCTTTCTGTATCGCGTGCGGCTCGCCGTTTTTGACGAAGCCCTCGACCGTCGTCACGTCGCGCCCATCGGCGTCTGCGGCGAGGACGAGACATGATGGCACAGGTTCTCCCTCGAGCAGCACGGTGCAAGCGCCACAGTCACCCGTGCCGCAGCCTTCGTGCGAACCGCGCAAGTCGAGCTCGTCGCGCAACACCGCCAATAACGTGCGGCGCACATCCACATTCAGTTCGTGTGTATCACCATTGACGGTGAGCGTGATGGGATAACGGGGCATGGTAGTCCTCTAGTCGCTTGGTCGCATAGTCGCGTAGCCACTTGGTCACAGAGTCGCGTAAGGTTTTGACCAAACGACTACACGACCAAGCGACTATGTGAGCAACTGACTAAGTTGGCGTCGCGTTAAGACTTCCACCATCTCGCGCCGATACCACGCACTGCCACGCACGTCGTCAATCGGCTTGGCTTCATTCGCGGCAACGCGCGCAGCTTCGGCGATGAGTGCTGGCGTCAACAATTGTCCGCGCAAGAGGGCTTCGGCTTGTGTGGCACGCATCGGCGTGGGCGCGACGGCGCCGAGGACGATGCGCACATCGTCGCAGCTTGCGATTTGCGATTTGCGATTTGCGATTTGCGTACCGACGGCGACGCCAACGATGGCAATGTCCATCGCTTCACGATGCTCTAACTTCACATACGAGACGTGTGTATTTTCGTCGGGATGCGGCACAAGAATTTCTTTCACGAGTTCGTCGGGCGCGAGCGCGGATTGACCAACGCCGACAAAAAATTCATCGAGTGGGATGACGCGCTCGCCGTGCTTGCCGACGACAACCGCGCGGGCGTTCAACGCAATGAGCGGCGGAGCCATATCGGCGGCAGGTGAGGCGTTGCACAGATTACCTACGACGGTGGCGAGTGAGCGCACTTGCACGCCCGCCATCTTGCTCGCCGTCTGCGCCAAGACAGGAAAATGCGCGCGGATGATGGGTGAGCGTATCACGTCATTCAACGTCGTCGTCGCGCCAATCCGCAGTTCGCCGTTGAGCGTGAGATCGCGCAAGCCCGCGATGCGCCGCAGACTCACAACAGCGCGCGGCGCCCACACCTTGCGCTTCAGGCGAATCAGCAAATCGGTGCCGCCTGCGAGCAGTTTCGCAGCCGCGCCATGGGCGTCGCAGATGCGCGTTGCATCAGCCAGTGTAGCAGGAGCAAAGTAGTCGAAAGGTTTCATAGTTTGGAAATTGGGGGTTGGAAGTTGGAGAGCGCCTATCCAATTTCTAACCTCCAACTTCCAATCTCTGATTGCCTGCTTTCACGCCTGCCTCAAACGCCTTGAGATTCAATTCCAAAAACCGTGTGCCATTGCGTCTGAGCGCATCACGTAGAGCGTCGCGTGAGAGGGGGAACGAATCGCATGTGGACGCGAAGCCAAGCAGCACGACGTTGGCGACAGAGATGCGCCCCAATCGTACGGCAATCGCCGTTGCGTCGCACGCGCGCACACTAATTTGTTCCGCATCAAGTTGAGCGCGCACGGGCGCGTTGGAAAAATTTTGCGCAGCGCCGTTGAGCACGACGATGCCACCCCGCTTGATGAACGGCAACGTGCGCAACGCTTCGATCTCATTGAACGCAATTAGAAAATCGGCTGTGCCTTGTCGAATCAATGGCGCGTCACTTGCTTGTCTTGCGCTCGACGAAGGGGCGCCAATTTTCAAGTGCGAGACGACGGAACCGCCACGCTGACTCATGCCGTGCGTCTCCGCGCCCGTCACGTTGTAGCCCTGCGCGATAGCGCAATCGGCTAATAGTTGATGCGCGAATAATACACCCTGTCCGCCAATGCCTGCAAGGAGGATTTTTCCGTTCATGGTGTGTCGAAATGAAAATGTGAAACGTGAAACGTGAAACGTGAAATGTGATGACGCATCACGTTTCACACAGCACGCATCACGTTTCACACATCACGCTACCTGCGTCGCCCGCTCCATCTCGCTAATGAACCCTTTGTAACAGCCCTCGATGCACTGTCCACAATCTACGCACATCGCGCGATCAATCTCAACTTTGTTCGTCGCCACATTCATCACCAGCGCGGGACATTCGAACGCGACGAGACAATACTTGCAGCCGTCGCACTCGTCCGTCACTTCAACTTTGATGGGCTGCGCTTCGAGCGGCGAGCGATCATACAACACGCACGGGCGCTTGGCGATGAGGACGGCGACGCCGCCCTCATTTGCCTGTGTGAACGTCGCCGCTTCTTTGAGCGCCTCACGAAAATCGTCTTGGTCATAAGGGTCGGACTCACGCAGATACTTTACGCCGCACGCGCGCACGAGGTCGGGAATGGCGACCCGCGCGCCTTCGCTGCCATCCGCGAGTTTGGTTTGGTCTGCTGTCGGTTGGAAGCCCGTCATCGCCGTCGTGCTGTTGTCGAGAATGACAAGCACAAACCGCGCGCCCGTATGCACCGCATTCGTCAAGCCCGTCACGCCCGAATGGATGAACGTCGAATCGCCGATGCTGGCGACGATGGGCTGCTCCTTGTCGTCCAAGCGATATGCTTGATACAAGCCAGTCGCCACCGTGATGGACGCGCCCATGTCAAGACAGGTGTCCACCGCGCGCAGGTTGGCGCCGAGCGTGTAGCAGCCGATGTCGCCCGCGTAAAATGCGCGCGGAAAGACGCGACGAATCGCATAGAACGCGGAACGATGGGAACAGCCCGCACACAAACGCGGAAGGCGCGCAGACAACGCGAGCGACTTCAACAGCTCACCCCATGCAGGGGCGAGCGCGGACGCGGCAGGCGCGAGCAGATTCGCCTCCTTCAACAAGCGCGCAAGGATCGCGTACAACACTTCAGGTGTGAGCTCGCCCGCATTCGGCACCGTGCCATCGAGTCGCCCCATGACGTTGCGACGGTCAGGGATTTGCCATTCAATCGCGGCGTCGGGTTCTTCCAAGACCAGCGCTTTTTCGCAGCGCGCGATGAAATCTCTCGCCAATTTACGTGGCAATGGATAGACCGTGCTAATTTTCAAGATGGGAATGGCAACGCCGAACTCGTTGAGCAATTCGCGCGCGGTGGTGGAAGGGACGCCTGAGGCGATGAGGCCTAGCGGCGAGTTTTGATTGCTGATTTCAGATTTTTGATTGAGGGCTGAAGTCTCGAACTCCGCTTCAATCTTCGCAAGTTTCTGGTTTAACTCTTGATGCAATAAGAGACGGTGGCGCGGCGTGGCGGCCCAACGCGTCGGCTCTTTCTTGAAGTTGGCGGGAGGCGCGTGCGGTTCGATGGCGGCGAGGGTGATATTTTGGCGCGCATGGGAGACGCGCACGGTGGGGCGCAAGATGACAGGCGTACGATATTTTTCGGAGAGCGCGAACGCCTCACGCGCCAGCACTTGCGCTTCGCGCGGCGTCGCGGGATCAAGCACGGGCACTTTGGCGAAGAGCGCAAAGAGTCGCGTGTCTTGTTCCGTCTGCGATGAATAGGGACCGGGGTCGTCGCAAACAATCAAGACGAGACCGCCGACGATGCCCGTGTAAGCCGCGCTCAATAGCGCATCGCTGGCGACGTTGAGGCCTACCTGTTTCATCGCCACCGCCGCGCGCTTGCCTGCCCAGCTCGCGCCAAGCGCGACCTCAAGCGCGACTTTCTCGTTGACCGACCACTCGACGTAGATGTTCAGTCCGAGTTTTTGTTTCCATGCGAGTACCGTCGGCAAAATTTCCGAGCTGGGTGTGCCGGGGTATGCGGTCATCACTTGCACACCTGCTTCAATCAATCCGCGCGCAATGGCTTCGTTGCCGAGGACGACGATTTGAACCATAGGAACACTCTCGACACAGACGCCGCCCTCAAGGGACGGCAAAGGGTTGGGCTGAGGATAACATGGTCAGGTTCTATTTAGGTCAAAGGACAGTCCAACGCAAGTCAAACCTTTAGCATCTTCCGATGGTTAAGGCTTGTCACCCTCTTGTTTTGTCGTCTATAATGGCGCACAACAAAGTATCAAGCTGCTCACCATCCATAGCGAAATTTTATCAAGGGGATATTCGATTGAAAACCATCTTACTCGAATCTAACATCGTTCCTGATGGCATCGCCATTTTGAAGAACGCAGGTTACACCCTCGTCGGTCCTATGCCAAAGGATACGCCTGAACGTCGCAACGTGTTCGCCGAATGTCATGCCATCGTCATCGGCAGCGCGTGGCAAATCAACGACGAACAGTTAGAGCAAGCGCCGAACTTGCAAGTCGTCGCGCGCCCCGGCATCGGCATTGACAACGTGAATCTTGACGATTGCACGAAGCACGGCGTCTGCGTCGTGCATACGCCCGATGCGCCGACGCAATCCACCGCCGAACATGCTTTCACGTTGTTGCTGGGGTGCGCCAAACAACTAATTCGTGTAGATCAAAGTTTTCGCGCGCGTGGTTGGAACTCTAAAAATGAATATGGCGTGGGCGTCGAGCTCAAGGGTAAGACGCTGGGGCTTGTCGGGTTGGGGCGCATCGGCGGCGCCGTCGCAAAGATGGCGAAAGGCTTCGACATGAACGTCGTCGTCTATGATCCCTATATCAGCGACGCGCGCGCGCAGCAAGTCGGCGTCGCGCGCGTGGCGACGATTGAAGAGGTGTTCAAGCAGGGCGACTTTATCTCGTTGCATAGCGCGCTCACGCCACAGACGCGCGGCATGGTCGGCAAGCGTCTGTTGGAATTGATGAAGCCAACGGCGTTCCTCATCAACTGCTCGCGCGGTCCCGTCGTTGACGAGCCAGCGCTCATCGAAGCCTTGCAGTCAAAACGCATCGCGGGCGCGGGCTTGGATGTGTTCGATGTGGAGCCGACGCCCGACGACAACCCATTGCTTACACTCGATAACGTCGTTGTCTCGCCGCACATCGCCTCGCGCACGTATGATGGCGTGTATCAAATGGGCGTGGGCATCGCCGAAGAGATCGTCTCGGTGTTAAGTGGCATTCGCCCGCGTTGGCTGCCGAATGCGGAGGTGTGGGAGAAGCGGAAGAAATAAGGGAAATTCGGGGAAATATGATTTCCCCAGAGCTTCCCTAATTTCCTCTCTTGTCTTTCGGAGCGAGCTATGATTGAGAACAAGGTTAAGCGTCTCTTGCAGAATGGCGGCACGGCGATTGGCACGATGATCACCGATGCACGCACGCCGACAGTGACGGTGGTGCTGGCGAATGCGGGCTTCGATTTCTTTATTCTTGATGCAGAACATGGCTCGTATAGCATGGAGACCATCAATGATTTCATGGTGATGGCGCGGCTGGCAGGTATTGCGCCGTTCGTGCGCGTGCCTGACGATGCGTATCCATGGATGGCGCGTGTGTTGGATGCGGGTGCGTTGGGGTTGATGGTGCCGCGTGTGAAGTCGCGCGAGCAAGTGCAACGTATCGCGCAGGCGGTGCGTTATCCGCCTGTGGGTGAGCGCGGCATGGCCGCAGGCAGAGCGAATACGCTCTTTCGTGGGATGAAGCTCACCGAGTATGCGCCGCTCGCCAACGAAGCGATCTTTCTGATTCTGCAAATCGAAACGAAAGAAGCAATTGACGACATCGAAGACTTGCTGTCCGTGCCTGGGGTGGATGCCGCACTGGTCGGACCGAATGACCTTTCGATGTCGCTTGGTGTGGCGGGTGATGGCGAGCCGCCTGCCGTGACGGAAGCGATTCAAAAAGTGGTGGACGCCGCGAAGAAAAATAATATCCCTTCAGGCATTCACATCCGCGATCTGCAGAACTTGAAGACGTGGCGCGACAAAGGGATGCGCTTGTTGATGTATAACACGGAGATGGGGTTCATCGCGCAAGCGGGAGCGGCGGCGGTGAAAGATCTAAGGATGAAGTCAGAAGGATGAAGGAGGAAGGTTCCTCCTTCCTCCTCTTAAAGATGAGCGATTATTACGAGCTGTTGAAAATTCCGCGCAACGCAGACGAGCAGACCATCAAGAAAGCGTATCGCACGCTCGCGCGCCAATATCATCCCGACCAAAACAAGTCGGCGTTTGCCGCCGAGCAGATGAAGTTGCTCAATGCAGCGTATGACATGTTGAGCGACCCTGTGAAACGGCGCGAGTATGATGCGCTGCTCACTACGTCCGCGCGGCAAGGTGTGACGCTCGATCCGTTTGCGGCGACGCCAACGTATGCGCCCGCGGCAGCGTCGCCCGTGCGCTCGTGGTTCACGATCATCGGCGCGATTGGCTTGATGTTCGTCGCAGCCCTGACGGGCTCGTTGCTCGCTTTGCGTCCTTATTTGCCTGCGCTCCTTGACCGACAATTGGGACGCCCCACGCCCACCGCTTTGCCCGCCGCAGCGCCGATAGCTCAACCAACGCTCTTCCCCACATTCTCGCCGACGCCAACGGCCACTGACACCCCCCTGCCGACAGCCACGCCCTCACGCACGCCGACACCCACGCTCTCTCCCACGCCCTCGCGCACGCCAATCCCCTTGCCCACGTCAACACCGACGCCTAATTTGAACCTCATTCCATTGCCCAGCGTTGTGCCGCCGTCGGGTATTCTCGCGCCGGCGCGCAAATACGTCTTCACCGAGTCACCCGACGGGCAGGGCGGGCTCAGCGATATTTTCATTAGCGATGCAGATGGCGGCAACAAAGCCAACATCACGCGCACGCGCAACGTGAGTGAGCTGTCGCCGAGTTGGTCGCCTGGGGGGCTCTACGTTGTGTACAGCGAAGCGAACAGTGGCTCACTCGTCGTGATGAACACCCAGGGCGTGCAAGTCACACGATTGATTTCGGATCCGTTGATGTACGACTTGAATCCCGCCTGGTCGCCTGTCGGGCCCGTCATCGCGTTTCGCGGCGTGCCACGCAATTTGAGCGAAGGACGCTCGGCGGGTCTCTTTGTGATTGACGTGAACACACAACGCCGACAATTGATCGCGGACCGCCCGGGCATTGATCTCACGTTTTCGCCCGATGGCAAATGGGTAGCGTATCGCGTGCTGGAGGGCAATGGGTTCACATTGCATCTGGCGTCGGTGGTGGGCAGCTTCTACTATCATTTCTGGAGCACACCCGCATTGATTCGCCGCATCGCGTGGACACAAGATGCGCAGCACGTCGTTTTTGAAGTATTCTTGCGCGACACCAATCGCGATGGGCGCATAGACGAGCAAGACCAACCTGATGTTTACATCGCCACCCTGCAACCGCTGGAAGTGAAGCGTTTGTCGGGGAGCGTCGCTGTCGTCTCAACGCGCGGGCGCTTTCCCGGCCCGCCCTCCGAAGGCGAGTATTACCCACCGGTGGTTTCGATTGCGCAGCAGTAAATGAGTTGCGAAGTGCGCGTTGCAAGTTGCGAGAGCATAGGAGAGCAGCAGGCGGGGGGCCATGCTGCTTTTTTGTTGGCAAGCATTGCAGCAAGGTGTTATAATCGCTTCGTCTCATTTGAAAGTGTATGACTATGCTCATTTCCCCCGCCGAGATGGCTGAATACAAACGCACCGCACGCGAGCGTTGGCAAGCTGAACAACGTGAGGCGGCGGCGCGGCGCGAACGCGCGTGGCAGCTGGCGCGCGCGGCGGCGGCGCTACTCAAGCACGACTTTGGCGTGACGCGCGTCGTCCTCTTTGGCTCGCTCAGCCACTTGTCCGCAATGTCTAGACGTTCAATCTGCGCCCAGAGCGTGTGCAGGAACTCGTGCAGGGTTTACGCGCGACCTTCGACTTAACGCAGCGTGATTTGCTGGCTTTTGCCGACTTTCTGCAGCGCTTGGCAACCGCCGATGAGGAAGAGCAATAGCTCTCACTCTTCCAATTTCCAATCGCTCACCTTCCCATGACCACCCACCGTATCGCTCTCTTCGTCACCTGCCTCGTGGATATGTTCTATCCTGAGATCGGCGAGGCAACGGTGAAAGCGCTCGCACAACATGGCGTCGCCGTCGAGTTTCCACCAGATCAAATTTGTTGCGGGCAGCCCGTGTTCAATTCGGGCTTTCGTGAAGATGCTGCAGCAGTGGCGCGCCACACGATGCGCGTTTTCAAAGACGCCGAAGCCGTGGTGCTGCCGTCAGGTTCCTGCGCCGACATGATTCGTGAACATTACCCACATTTGTTTGATAATCTGCATGAGATCGAGCAGGCGAAACAATTCGCGCATAAGTGCTACGAGCTCACCGAGTATCTCGCCAAAGTATTGAATGTCACACAGTATGACTCCCGCTTCAAAGGCAAGGTGACGTATCACGA
Source organism: uncultured Anaerolineae bacterium (assembly GCA_964509505.1). Classification (GTDB taxonomy): domain Bacteria; phylum Chloroflexota; class Anaerolineae; order JACRMK01; family JACRMK01; genus CAZDYP01. The sequence continues at coordinate 35,230 of CAZDYP010000013.1, forward strand.
CTCATGCCACATGTGTCGCGGCTTGGGCTTGAAGCAAGAACCGCGCCAAGCCATTGCCGGCGTGCCAGGCGCAGAGTTGTGCGAAATGTCCATGTCCGACGAGTGCTGTGGTTTTGGCGGCTCGTTCAGCGTGCGCTTGCCCGAAGTCTCCGAAGCGCTCATGGTGAAGAAGCTCGAAACGGCGAAAGCCTCGGGCGCGGAGGTGCTGGTCACAGCCGATGCGGGGTGCATGATGCATCTAGCGGGAGGACTCGCGCGACGCGGCGAGACGATGACGATCATGCACATCGCGCAATTGCTGGTAAGCGGGTAAACGAGGGAACGAGGAAATGGAAAATGAGGAGGTCACGGTGAATACACAAACACTGAGCGCGCCAACCCTAGCGAGCACGATTGCCCAGACACGGCGCATGAGCTTTGAGGAGTTCCTCCATTGGGAACATGAAGGCATTGCCGAGTGGGTTAACGGAGAGGCGACTATTATGGCTGTGGTGGAAACGCATCAAAGAATTTTGCATTTTCTCATGACGTTGCTTGAGAATTTTGTAAAGCTGTATGGCTTGGGGCGACTCTTGTCCGAGCCTTACGTCATGCGCGCTACGCCTGAAGGGGCGGGACGCGAACCGGACATCATGTTTGTCGCTACGGAACACTTCGCGCGCATTGAGCCTCGCTATCTGAATGGCCCCGCCGATCTCATCATCGAGATCATCTCCGATGAAAGTGTGACGCGCGATCGCGTGGACAAATTCGACGAATACGAAGAAGCAGGCGTGCGCGAGTATTGGATCATTGATCCGCGTCCGCGTCGCCAGCGCGCCGATTTTTATGTGCTGAATCGGCAGGGTCGTTATCAACCTGTGCCTGTTGATGAAGACGGCATCTATCGCTCAACCGTGCTGCCTGATTTTTGGTTGAAGGTAGATTGGCTCTGGGCAAGCAATCTCGATCATTGGCCCGTCCTCATCGAGATAGTTGGCTTGGAGCGATTGATCGAGGCTTTGAAGCGGAAACAGCTTTAGCTCAAATGCCTATTACTCGTTTACGCCTATGACCACCACCTTTGAACAACGCGCGCATCTTGCGCTCACCGATATTTCCTTACAAACAATTCTGCGGCGCGGCAGTATGGTGAACTTTTCCAACGCGCGCGTCATGGCGCTGCACGCAACAGGCGATCCGCTCGGTTTGCGTCAGCGCGGCAAAGCGATTCGTGCAGCGACCATCGCCAACATAGAGCATCATCTGGCGACATTGGCAGAATCGGTGACGCGCAACGGCGGCGTTGTGCATTGGGCAGGCGATGCGGCCGAAGCGCGACAAATCATTTTGGGTATCGCGCAACGCGAGCACGTCAAGCTCGTCGTGAAGTCCAAGAGCATGGCGACAGAAGAAATCGAGCTCAATCACGCGCTCATCGCAGCAGGCATCGAACCTGTCGAGACAGACTTGGGCGAATACATCGTGCAAATCGCGCACGACAAGCCCTCGCACATCATCGCGCCCATCATCCACAAATCGAAAGAGCAAGTCGCCGCCGCCATCAAGCACGATTCGGGGCAGGACATTCCCGCCGACCCCAGCGCCATCAACAACTATGCGCGACAAACGCTGCGCGAAAAATTCTTGCGTGCGGACATGGGCATCACCGGCGCGAACTTCGCCGTCGCCGAAACAGGCACAATTGTGCTCGTGACCAACGAGGGCAACGGGCGGCTGTGCACGAGCGCGCCGCGCATTCACGTGGCGGTGATGGGTGCGGATAAGGTGCTGCCAACGATGGACGACCTCGCGCCGTTGCTCAGTTTGTTGCCGCGCAGCGCAACAGGACAACCCATCTCCGTGTATGTTTCGATGCTTTCGGGCCCCCGGCGCGCAGACGACGTGGATGGGCCCGAACAATTTCATCTCGTCGTCATGGACAATGGGCGCTCGCGTTTCTACGGCACGGAGTATCAAGAGATGTTGCAATGTATTCGCTGCGGCGCGTGCCTCAACGTGTGTCCCGTCTATAAGAGTGTCGGCGGTCATGCTTACAATGCGTGCTATTCGGGCCCAATGGGCGCGGTGTTGATGCCCGGTCTGGGCGGTCTCGACCAATTCGGTGAGCTGGCGCACGCCTCGTCGTTGTGCGGTGCGTGCCGCGAGGCGTGTCCTGTGATGATTGACATTCCGCGCATGTTGGTCGCGTGGCGCAAGCAAGCGCCGCACAGCGCCATCGAAAAGCTCACGTTCAAACTGATGCGCTTCGGCATGACCGCGCCGTTGTTGTATCGGCTCGGCGTTTTCTGCGGGCGCATCGTGTTGTCGCTCTTTGCGAAGAACGGGCGCGTGCAAAATGGCCCCCCACCCATCAACCGTTGGACGCAAGGACGTGATTTTCCATTGATCGCGCGCAAGACGTTTCGAGAGCGCTGGCGTGAGCGTAAACGAGGGAGCGGGTAAGCGGGGAAGGGGGGAACGTCTATCTGCCCCAATCTTTTTTGACGATTTGATTATGAACCAAGCCGATTTTCTTTCTCGCTTCCAATCCAATACAACCCGCGCATCACCAGCTTTTGACAGGGCTGCGCTCGCCGCCTGGGTCAACGACTTTCACCATCACTTGCCTACGCAACGTGACGCGCTCATCAAACAATTCGCTGCTGCGCTCACGGCGGCAGGCGGCAGCTTCTATCGCGCGAGCGACGCTGAAGACGCGGCGAGCATCGTGCTGAAGCTCGCGCAAGAGCGCAACGTGAAGTCCGTCGTCGCGTGGCGGCATCCCGCGATTGACACAGCCTGCGCGGCGTTGCAAGGCGCAGGCATCGCCGTCGCTCGCAGTGTCGTGAACGAGCAACAAACACGCGCAGACTTGCGCCGCACCAGCGAGACCGCCGAACTTGGCTTGACCTCGTGCGATTACGCGTTGGCAGAGACAGGCACATTGGTGTTGATTGGCAACGCACAACAAGGACGCCTCACGTCACTCTTGCCCATCACGCACGTCGCCATCATCACATCATCACAACTCGTGCCGACGCTGGCGGATGCCATCAAGCTGCTACGTCACGCGCGGCTGAATGGCGATGGGCGTTTGCCCAGCAATATCTCCTTACACACGGGCCCCTCGAAGACCGGCGACATCGAGCAGACGATTACCAAGGGCGTGCATGGCCCCAAAGAAGTGCATGTCATCTTGCGTGAAACGTGATGCGTAAACCTCCTCTGAAGCTCGTTTATCTCCTTGCAGCGATTGTCCTGCCGCTGCTGTGGTACCCTGAAGTTTTGTTCCTCGGACGTTCCTTTTATTTCCTCGACCTATCCAGCTTTCATGTCGCATTGCGGATGTTGGCAGCGGATGAATTGAAGGCGGGGCGCTGGCCCTTGTGGAATCCATACAGTTGGAATGGATTTCCGTTGCTGGGGCAAGCGGAAATCGGCGCATTGAGCCCATTGAACTTGCCATTCCTGCTGCCGATAGCGCCGTATGTAGCGCTGAACATTTTGATGCTGGCGCACTTCTCCATCGCGTGCGGCGCCGCGTATGCGCTGGCGCGTGTCGTCGGCGTGCAGCGCGGCGGCGCGTTGTTGTCGGCGTTGGCGTATGCAGGCGGCGGTTACCTGATGGCGCGCGTGACCGACATCGGTTTGTTGATGGGCAGTGCATGGGCGCCGCTCGTATGCGCGTTTTTGTTGCGCGCGATGGAGCGACGCAAGGCGCGCGATGCGCTGTGGGCAGGACTGACGTTAGCGTTGCAACTGTTGACGAGCCATCCGCAAATTCCATATTACACCTTGTTGTTGATTGGCTTGTTCGCGCTGTATGGGGTATGGCGTGAATGGCAAGGCGAGAGCGAACACAAGAGCGAACACCAGCCTCGCCCCTCCGCGGTGTTGCGCTGTATGGGATATCCTGTGCTTACGCTCATCATCGGCTTGGGCATCGCTGCGCCGCAACTCACGACGGGCTTCGAGTTGCTCACCGTCTCGCGCCGCTCGGCGGGCGTCGCCCTCGAATCGCAGGTGTATCTTTCGACGCCGCCGACGAGTGTCCTCACGCTGATTTTTCCGCGCTTGTTCATGGCGACGAACGATTGGCGCAACAACAACCTCTACGACTCGTTCCATTTTTATCTGGGCTTGGTTCCGCTCATCTGCGTTGCGTTGACCGTTCGCAAAATGCGCGAGCCGATTGTCGCGTTCTCATGGTTGCTCGTCGTCGTCTCCGTGGCGCTGGCGCTGGGCAAGTTCACGCCCCTCTATGGTTGGGCGATGCAAATTCCCGGACTCTCGTTCTTTCGTGTGCCCTCACGGTGGTTGTTCATCACGGCGCTGGTGTGCATCATCCTCGTCGGCAAAGGCGCGGAGGTGTTCGCGGAATTGGCGGCTGCGCATAAGGCGCCAGTTGAAAACTCGCGCTACAGGTCTGTGCTGACGCGCATGGGGCGCATACTCACTATCTTGCTTACGGCATTAGCATTGACTGTGCCGTTGGCGTTGTTCATTCGCCCTCTCGACGCCGAGACGCTCAAATACGACGACGACTTTAGCCGCGAGCGTCTAGCTTCGCGCGCCGATGTCGCGGCGCGCTTACCGCGTGAAGCGGGTTATTTGGTGATGGTGGGTGGCGGCGCCTTGGCGTTGTTTTGGTTGTATGAACGACGACGGATCTCACCGCGTCACTTCGCAGTTTGGATACTGGCCCTCACCTATGCAGACTTGTTTCTCACAGGCGGACAACCAACGACGTCGCCCGAGTATTGGGCGCAAGGCGACGCATTAGCGAATTTCGTGCGCGAGCGTGGCGCGTATGAGCGCGTGTTTTCGACAGGCGGTTACGTTGACTTCATGCCGCGCCTCGGCGACGCGAACCCGACAATGTATCGTATCTTTGGCAGCTCAGGCGAAGCTCTGCCGATTGGCATTCAACGACTCGTTGATTATTTGAACGGCGCGCCAGCGTTGCGGTTGTTGCAATTGAGCAGCACGCGTTGGGTTGTCTTGCCAGCGCACACGCCGCGTCAGTGGAACGACTTCGCGCCGATTGCGTTGAACGCTCTGCCGTCGTTGTCGCTTGCATGGGCGAATGAACAAATTCGCGTCTATACTGTGCCACAGCCATTACCCCGCGCTTACGTCGTCTATCAAGCGCTTCACGCCGCAACCCCCACCGATGCGTTAGCCTTGCTGCGTGACGCGAGCTTTGAGGCGCAGCGGGCGGCAATCTTCGAAGCGGACATTACCACCAACACGGCGCTGTTCAAGCTGCTCCCTCAAACTGATTTGCCGCTGACGCCTGCGCGCATCGTCTCGTATGCGCCTGATACGATTCAGCTTGAAGCACATGCGGTAAGGGATGGTCTGTTGGTCTTGACGGATACGTTTTACCCGGGGTGGCGCGCGACTGTGGATGGCGTCGAGCAGCCCATCATCCGCGCAAATTTTTTGTTTCGCGGTATAATGGTGCGCGCAGGACAACATCACGTTGAGCTGCGCTATCACCCATGGTCGTTTCAAATAGGTCTGAGCATCGCCGCGTTGACGTTATTATTCACGGCGTTCGTTTTTTATCGGACCAGATGACTTGTCTCGAATGATTGATTTAGGAAAGGAGTTGAGCTATGTACGAAGACCCACTGTATCACGTGCATAAAAACGATGTGGACGAGCTGGTGTGGCTCGCCAATTTTGGCGATCCCAGCGAGCGCCGCATGAACCAATGGCTCGTTTGGGAACTGGCGCAATACGAAGGCGTGCGTCCGTGGTCTATTCAAGACCTCTACATGGCGCGTGGCCGCGGCGCAGCGCCGAACAATTTCACGGTGCCTGCGATGAATCTGCGGACGCTGACCTATGACATGGCGCGGGCGATCTTCCGCGCGGCGCTCAAGCTCGACGTTGGCGCAATGATTTTCGAGATTGCGCGCAGCGAGATTGGCTACACCGAGCAACGTCCCGCCGAATACGTCAGCTCGGTCTTGGGCGCGGCGGTGAAGGAAGGCTATCGAGGTCCCGTGTTCATTCAGGGCGACCACTTCCAAGTCAACGGCAAAAAATTCTTGGCGGGCGGCGCCGAGCGTGAAAAAGAATTGAAGGCGTTGCGTGATTTGACGGCGGAAGCCATTGAAGCAGGCTTCTACAACATTGACGTTGACACCTCGACGCTCGTGGACTTGAAGCAGACGACGCATCTTGAACAACAACGCAACAATTTCGAGCAGTGCGTCGCGCTCACCCAATTCATTCGCAGCATTCAGCCAAAGAAGTTGATGGTTTCGGTGGGCGGCGAGATTGGCGAAGTCGGCAAGCAGAACTCGAATGAACACGAGTTGCGCGCGTTCATGGAGGGCTTCAAGCAAGTCGGCGGCGAGCTCGTAGGCATCAGCAAAATCTCGATTCAAACCGGCACGTCGCACGGCGGCGTCGTTTTGCCCGATGGCACGCTGGCGCAAGTGGCCATTGACTTCGACACGCTCAGGCAGCTGGGCGCGATTGCCCGTGCGGATTATCACATCGCGGGCGCGGTGCAGCACGGCGCTTCGACCTTGCCCGCCGAGGCGTTCGGCAAATTCGCGGAGTGCGGCGCCTGCGAAGTTCATCTTGCCACCGAATTTCAGAACATGATCTTCGAGTCACCTGCTATGCCCAAAGCATTGAAAACTGAGATGTATGCGTGGCTCGACAAAAATGCGGCGGACGAGCGCGGCCCCAACGATACAGCCGAACAGTTCTATTACAAGACGCGCAAGAAGGCGCTCGGACCGTTCAAGAAAGAGTTGTGGAAGTTGCCGCCCGAAACCGACGACCAAATTCGTGACGCGCTGCAAGCGAAATTCGAGTTCTTGTTCCAGCGCTTGAACGTCGTCAACACGTATGGGATGGTGCAGCAGGTTGTGCAGACAGCGAAGCTGCACCGCGAGCAACCGCAAGGCGCGGTGATGGCGAAAGCGAAAGAGGATGTGAAGGGCTTGGCGGATTGATACTATATGACCAGTTGCAACAAAAACGCAGCGACTTACGGCGCGTGGGCGTCCACAGCCTGGAGATTGATTGGTTGCGCGCAGCACACCGTCTGACGCTGCGACGCCCATTGCCCAACGCGCCTTATTTCATCTTTCTCAGTCGCGCGGCGCAACCTGAGCGTGTCGAGGTGTGGCCCCTTCAACTGACGCAACCGATTCCTATCGTGCCTGTGCCATTACGCGCACCCGATGCGGATGTGCCGTTGGATCTGAGCGCAGCGATTCGTAACATCTACGACCATGCGTACTATCAGCTGCAAATTGATTATACTCAGCCGCCACCCAAGCCCGCTGTATCGCCTGCTGAGCTTAAAAGGATTGAATCGCCTGCGCGCTTCTCATTAAGGTTCAGACCACGAGCAATCCGCTTTCTCGTTGAAAGCGGGTTGTTCTTTTTCGTTTGCGGCATGAGCGCATCAGTCACTGACATTTTTCTGGTTGTTGATGACGGTTATGCAAATTCAAATTAGTTCTGTGAAGGCTGAAGAAGTGGAGGCGGTAGCGGCGCTGCATCAGTTGGTGCTAGGCACGACGCTCAACGCGCAATTAGGGGTAGGACATCTGCGACGTTTGTACCGCGGCTTGCTCATTTCAAAATATGGCATCGCGTTGTGCGCGCGCGACATGGCTAAGGCAGCAACGCCTGTGGTGGGGTTCGTCAGCGGCACCGACGATGCCGATGCGCTGCAAAGCGAGTTGATGCGCACGCCCGGCACACGCATTCTCTTGAGCTTGGCTTGGGGTTTGCTGCGTCGCCCTTGGTTATTGCAAAAGTTGTTCATTCAGTGGCGCATCAATCGCCCCGTCATCTATCAAGCTCAAATGGTCACCGCCTCGCTGCTCACGATGGGCGTGCATCCGACAATTTCGCGGCGCGGCGTCGGACGCCAATTGGTGCATACGTTGATGGATGAATTGCGACAGCGCGGCGTCAAACATTTTCATCTCAATACAAAAAACCAAAACACGGGCGCGCGTGAATTTTATCGCGCGCTCGGCGGACAGCTCTGGCGCTCGTGGCAGGGCAATGATATTTACTTGTTTGTGCTTGACCAACAGCGTGAAACGTGAAGCGTGTTTGTTTCTGATCCCAGTGTTCTCACACATTCGATGACCACTTGCGCCACTGCCGCGGCGACAGGGTTGATGTGTTTCCGAAATGAACGCGTCTCTTGTTGGTCTGCTTTGTCGGTCAGACCGCGAATCACGGCGAATGGCACGCGATTCATGTTACACACCAGTCCAATCGCCGCGCCCTCCATCTCGACCGCATCCGCATGAAATTTTCGCCACAGGTGTCGCCGCAGCTCTCCATTGGCTACTACCACGTCCCCCGTGATGATGTTCCCCAGTTTGATACGCGACACGAATCCTGCACGCTCTCCTGCTTTCACCAATCGCTTGGATAGGCGCGCATCGGTCCTAATCCATTCATGCCCCGCGCCCAACATCCGCAACTTCTTCACCAGCTGATAATCGTGCTGCGTCACGCGTTGCGCCACGATGAGGTCGCCCACCTCATGCGCGGGGTTGATCGCGCCCGCCGAGCCGAAACCAATGACCGCTTCGATGGAGTGATGGTCAATGAGCGATTGCAAGATGGCGGCGGCGCGCACCTTGCCGATGCCCATTTCGGCAATCAGCGTGTCGTGCGCGCCGAGGCTTGTCTGATAACAATTGCCGAGTTGTGTGTTGGAAAGTTTGCGCGCGTGTGTTGCGCGCACGAGGGGCGCAAGTTCTTGCGTGAGTGCGCCGATGAGCGCGATGGTCATGCTATATCTCCTAGCGAAATGCGTGTGAATGGCGAATATGCGCCACAGTTATAAAATCATTTCTGGGTTTTTCCTAATCGCGGTTCCGCGCCGCGCTTCGTGTTATAATACCGCTATCGTAGGCAGACCAGATGAGTACGTTACATGAAAAATGGTCGTGCCTTATCCAACCGTGAAAGGGTTTCTCATGAGCAACACGCATCTCTCCGGCGAGCGCTTTCCCTCGCGCCGCTCGGTCATCGCCTCGAAGAACGGCATCGTCGCAACCTCGCAACCGTTAGCTAGCATGGCCGGCTTGCGTATTTTGATGCAAGGCGGCAACGCGTTCGATGCGGCGGTCGCCGCGAGCGCGGCGATGAACGTCACCGAGCCGATGAGCAACGGCATCGGCGGCGATATGTTTGCGTTAAACTACATCGCGCAGACGAAACAGGTCACCGCCTTGAATGGCAGTGGGCGTGCGCCGCTCAAGACCAGCCTCAAGTGGTTTGAGGATAGGGGCATCAAGGAGATGCCGCAGTTTGGCATCATGTCCGTCACGGTGCCGGGCACGGTGGATGGCTGGGCAACATTGTTAGACGCCCATGGGACGATGACGTTGGGACAAGTGTTGCAACCCGCAATTGAGTTGGCTATGGAAGGCTTTCCGGTGGCCGAAGGCACGGCGCGCGGCTGGCAAGCGGTGGGTGCGCGCATCAAAGATTGTCCCGCTGCGCTGAAGACCTATTGGCCCCATGGGCGCGCGCCACGCGCAGGCGAAATTTTTCGCAATCCCAATTTGGCGAAATCGTTCCGTATCATCGCAGAGCAAGGACGTGATGGTTACTATCTCGGCGAGATAGCCGAGAAGATCGTGAAATGTTCCGATGAGTATGG
>CAZDYP010000013.1:44981-47918 GCA_964509505.1 uncultured Anaerolineae bacterium
TATGTGGCAGACCCGCGCATGGCGGAGGTGCCAATCCACGAAATGTTGTCTGATGATTACGCCTGCGCGCGCGCGAAGCTGATTGACAGGCGACGCGCGTCGCCTGAAGCTTTGCATGGCGATCCATTGAATGGCAGCGACACCGAATATCATTCGGTGATTGACCAGTGGGGTAATGCGTGTTCATTCATCTGCTCGAACTACATGGGCATTGGCTCGGGGCTCGTCGCGGGTGACACGGGCATCGCCTTGCAGAATCGCGGCGCATTGTTCACGCTTGACGCAAAACATCGTAACGTCATCGCACCCTACAAGCGCCCCTATCACACGATCATTCCGTGCATGGCGGTGCCTATTGAAGACCCTTCGGGTTTTGGAAACCCAAAGGGTCTCCCGTACCGCGTCGTGTCGTTTGGCGTGATGGGCGGCTTCATGCAACCCCAAGGTCATTTGCAAGTCTTCAACAACTTCGCGCATTTCGGCCTCAATCCGCAAGAGGCATTGGATGCGCCGCGTGTGCGCGTGGACGGCGGCGCGAAAGTTGCGATTGAACCCGGCGTTGCCGCCAAGGTGCGCGACGAACTGAGCGCGCGTGGTCATGACCTCAGCGTAACGGACTGGTGGAGCGCAGGCTTCGGGCGCGGGCAAGTGGTCGCGGTGGACGCGGAGAGCGGCGCGATTCTCGCGGGTAGTGAGCCAAGAGCGGATGGGTGCGCGGTAGGGTGGTAGCTTTATGAGTGTGCCGCTCGTGGTCGTGTGAGCATTGCGCGAATTCGCTTGAAATCAAAAATCCTGAATCACGCTACGCTTGCTATTGGACAAATCCCGAATCTTACAAGCGCATTGCATCGCGCAATATACGCCGACGTGAAATTAGCTGGATGGAAAAAGAAGTGGAGCAATACGAAAGTCTGAAACGTCGTGTTGAGATATTGAACGAGCCAATGCCTGATTAGGTGAAGACTGTACTCAAAAAGCAGTTGGACGAGTTGACTTACATCAATCGGAGATTTTATGCCAACCCAAATCTACCACAACTATATCGGCGGCGAATGGCGCCCCGCCCAGACGAAGCACACGCTGGAAAACCGTAATCCCGCCACAGGCGAGCTGATCGGCAAGTTCCCTTGCTCCGATGCGAGCGACATTGACGCGGCGGTGCAAGCGGCAAAAGCTGCCTACAAAACCTGGAGCGCGTTTCCCGCGCCGCGCCGCGCCGAGTTGCTCTACGAATTCGGCGCGCGTTTGATGCGGCGCAAAGAAGCTTTCTCCCGCGACATGACCCGCGAGATGGGCAAGGTCATCAAAGAAGCGCGCGGCGATGTGCAGGAAGCGATTGACATGTCCTTCCTCATCGCGGGCGAAGGGCGACGCTTGTATGGCCTCACGACGCCGAGCGAGATGCCCAACAAGTTTGCGATGTGCGTGCGAATGCCTGTCGGTATCGTCGGCATCATTACGCCGTGGAACTTCCCGATGGCAGTGCCGTCGTGGAAGCTCATTCCCGCGTTGGTGTGCGGCAACACTGTCGTGTGGAAGCCCGCTGAAGATACGCCCTTGACAGCCGTGAACTTCGTGAAGCTACTGGAAGAAGTTGGCATTCCTGCGGGCGTCATCAATCTGGTGAGCGGCGATGGTCCCAATGCGGGCGCGCCATTGGTTGAGCATCCCGATGTGAACATGATTTCATTCACAGGCTCGACCTCGGTTGGCACACAGATTGGCAGCATCGGCGGCAAACATAACAAGCGCGTCTCGCTTGAGATGGGCGGCAAGAACCCGCTCATCATCATGGACGACGCCGACCTCGAACTAGCTGTCGAGGGTTGTGTGTGGGGCGCCTTCGGTACGAGCGGGCAGCGCTGCACAGCGACCTCGCGCATCATCGTCCACGAAAACGTCTATGACGATTTCCTGTCACGGTTCGTCGCACGCACGAAGACGTTGGTCATCGGCGATGGCCTCGATCCCAAAGTCGAAGTCGGTCCCGTCATCAACGCCGCTGCCAAAGCGAAAATTTTGTCGTACATCGAGATTGGCAAGCAAGAGGGCGCGAAGCTGCTGACGGGCGGCTATGCGTTGGAGAAAGGCGCGCACAAGAAGGGGCACTTCATCGCGCCGACGATTTTCGCGGATGTGGATCGTCGCATGAGAATCGCGTGCGAGGAAATCTTCGGGCCTGTCGCGTCGGTTGTGCCTGTCAAGAGTTTTGAGGAAGCGATTGACATCGCCAATGAGACGGAGTATGGTCTCTCGTCTTCGATTTACACGCGAGACGTGAACAAGGCGTTTGCGGCGATGCGCGACCTCTACACAGGCATCGTCTATGTGAACGCGCCGACGATTGGCGCAGAGACGCACTTGCCCTTTGGCGGCACGAAAGGCACAGGCAACGGACACCGCGAGGGCGGCCCGATGGGCTGCATTGACGCGTTCACCGAATGGAAGTCGCTCTACATAGATTACAGCGGGCGGTTGCAGAAGGCGCAGATTGACGAGGTGAAGATTGAGGGGAAGAAAGAAGAAAGAAGAAAGAGTAAAAAGTAAGCAGTGAACCCTGTTGACCGTTCACGGAAGGGCGACGCAGCGCTGTAGCCAATATCGAGTTGACGTATCCCGATATTGACGAGCAAGGACTCAAGCATGAGTTGCGACGCCTTCAACGATGTGGTTGGCGTGTACCTGATTCAACTGGCTACGCTTGACCATGAATTTCTTAATCAGTGGGCAGAGCGTTTGGGAATCACGCAACTACTTGACCAAGTACAACAGGAAGCCGAACGCTTTACCCCGCCGACCAATTAACCAACACTAAAGCGTCATTCCGCCATCTCTAATTAACGTCAATGGGGGATAAGGTTGCGGGCGATTGAACATCGCGCCTAGAAGTTATCTCAAAAATGGTAGACTGGGGCTCAAATCTGATTTGGGAGCGAG
>CAZDYP010000014.1:0-46677 GCA_964509505.1 uncultured Anaerolineae bacterium
GTTGCCCATGCCTGCGAATGCTTGCGTCCAATGTAACAGTGAGTCTGGTCAAGTCGTATTGCATACGTTCAACCCAGCGTCAGTCTGGCAATCGTTTCTGCTAGCGATGGGCTTGCCCTTGGCATTGGTAATCTATGTGTCTTTTCATTGTCATGGGCGAGCATGGATACATACCCTCACTGCGAAAGGAGTTGTGCTGCCTTGTTTGGATCCTCCACCTGAGCGTTGAGAACAAGTTCACGTTGTACATCAATCTACATTCAAAACTTATGCTCAAGGAGAATCCATGAAGTCAATTAAAATCAGCGCCGCTATGCTGGCGGTGTGCTGCGCATTGACGTTGGCGACCACCGTGTTTGCTCATGCTGAAATTAGTCAGTGCTCACCAGCTATCAATGCGTCTGTGCCGCAACCGCCCAAAGAGGTGAAGTGCGCTTTCACTGAAGCTCTGGATGCTGCTAAGTCCAAGCTCGCTGTTTATAATGCCAGCAATACGCAAGTGGACAACAAAGATGCTAAATTGGATCCTACCGACAAAGACGGCAAGACGCTGATCGTAACCTTGAACACCGCACAACTCAGCAATGGCCTCTATACCGTTAAATGGACTGCTGTCACTAAGGAGGATGGGCATGAAGAGAGGGGTGAGTGGAAGTTTGGGGTGGGCGTAGCTGTGCCTGCGCCCGCTGTGCTGCCCAAGACAGGCGCAGATACGAGCGGTTTGTTTGCTGCATGGTTCGCGGCGGGGGGCGTAGCGTTGCTGGGCATCAGCCTTGTACTCCGCAAATTTCATCGCACCACCATCATCGCGGCCTTGCTATTGGCGTTGTCGGCAACCTTGTTGATGAATGGTTCTGCCTCCGCACACGAAAATCGCGTCGTTGGCAAATATCGTCTGACCGTTGGCTTTCTCGCTGAACCAGCCTTACTCAATCAACCCAATGCGATTGATTTTCGCGTCATCATCAGCGATACCCAGCAGCCTGTCTTGGGATTGGAGAAGACAGTCAAAGCGGAGGTCACCAGCGGTAGCAAGACGACGCCGATTACATTGCGCTCGCGTTTCGGCGCGCCGGGCGCGTATGCAGGCGATTTCATTCCGACCAAAGCGGGCGCCTACATCTTTCGGTTCACTGGACAAATCGAAGGACTAACCATTGATGAAAAATTTGAGTCGGGGCCGGGTCGCTTCAGTGATGTCACCGATACAGCAGAGATGATGTTTCCAGAAAAATTAATTGCGCCTCAAGATGTCACCATGCAACTCAAAGCCGCGCAGGATGCGGCGGCGAGCGCGCAAACGATGGCGTATATCGGCATTGGTATTGGCATCCTTGGTGTGCTGGTCGGCGCAGCAGGCTTCATGCGCCGCAAGTAGCTGGAGGAAAAAGGGGAAACACGTACACAGGGAAACAGAGACAATCCATGGCAGCACAACACCCTGTATGCCTGTTGACTTGTGTACCTGTTTCCCTTTTGTAAGACGATGAGCATGAGACACGCACGTTTGATATTGTTCTGCGTGACAACCTGGTTGCTGATAGCCGCGCCCGTTTCGGCGCACGCGAACCTTGTGCGTTCAGAACCGCCCGCGAGCTCGGCGCAGCGTGTTTCGCCGCCGCAGGTGTTCCTCTGGTTCAGCGAGGACATCGAGGCAAATTTCAGCAGCGTTAGTGTATTGGATTCAACAGGCACGGCTGTTGATAAAGGTGATAGCCATCGCCTCCCCACTGATGTGAAAGCATTGGCCGTGTCATTACCTCCCTTGCCCGTCGGACTTTACACCGTCGTTTGGCAAACGCTCAGTGCGGTGGATGGACACACGAGCAACGGCAGTTTTGTTTTCGCTGTCGGCGACAAAGCGCCGCCTGAAACCTCGCCCCGCGAGCTCATGACTCTCGTAGATTCTGCCTTGAGCGCCTCCGCGCCCCCGCCGCTCGGCGAAGTTATGGCGCGCTGGCTGAATCTGTTGTCCTTAACCTTGCTCGTTGGATGTTTTGCTTTTCCCTATTTGATTTTGTGGCATACGGTACGCAACACCGCCACACGCAAAACACCTCCGCTTGACGCTACCGTGCGTGAGAGGTGGGCGCGACGTTGGAGGCGTGTCACACTCATCAGTCTTGGCTTATATACGGTTGCGACGCTCTTTGTGTTGCTGGCGCAAGCGGAGCGCGTAGGTGGTTTGGCGGCGGTAACCGCCGTGCTGTTTGGTACGCGTTTTGGAATCGTATGGCTGGCGCGTGTTGCGGGACTGATCGCGCTTGGCGTGGTACTCGTCAAAGCGCATGCGCGTTGGGCGCAAGGTGAAACATGGACAATTCAGCGAACCCATATGCAAGCGGCTTATCCATTGATCGGCATCATGGCGCTCAATCTTGGGTTGTTGTTGACGCAAAGCCTCAACAGCCATGGCGCAGCGGTCAGTGGGCTCACGTGGCTCGCGTTGAGCATGGATTTCATTCATACCACCGCGACTGCGATTTGGCTTGGCAGCTTAGCGCAGCTCTTGCTCACGCTACCCGTGTTTATCCAAGCCTTGCAACCTGCACAACGCCTACCCATGTTAGCTAATGTGATTGCGCGCTTTTCGCTGGTCGCCTTCATCGCCGTCGGTGTGTTGATGGTGAGCGGTCTTTATGCGTTGTGGATACAGGTCGGCTCATTTGAAGCGTTCTTTGCCACACTCTATGGACAAACCCTGCTCATCAAATTTTTGGCGGTTGGTCCTTTGCTTGTATTAGGCGGTTTCAATCTCATCGTGAATCGTCCTGCGCTCGCGCGCGCCCTCGCCCAACAAACCACGCGCTTGACGCGCCGGCTCAATCTCGCAGTCGCCGTGGAGATTGTGTGCGGTGTGGTTGTGTTGTTGATCGTCAGCATGTTGACGAGCGTTCCGCCTGCGCGCCTTGTCTATGACTTTGTGCCGAAACTTTGGCTGCAAACGCGCACCGTAGCTGATTTGCGCTTGACGCTCGGCGTCAGACCGACCATCGTCGGCGCCAATGATTTCGACCTCAAGGTACAAGATCAAACAGGACGAGCCATATCGGATGCGAGTCTGGTGCGTCTCTTTGGTTCGATGCGCGATATGGAGATGGGCGTGCAAGAAGTGACTATGCCACCACAAGGCAATGGGCATTACGTGTGGCGCGGCGAGTTGTTGAGTATGGTGGGCTTTTGGCAAGTCGAGGCGTTGGTGCGGCGCAAGGGGCGCGACGATGCGCGCACCACCTTTGAATTGCTTGCGCGTGACCTTAGCGCGTCGCCCTATCCACAAACCCAATTTCCTGCATTCCAGCAGACCGAAACGTGGTTAGGCGTGGGGCTCATGGCGCTTGGGTTCGCGTTAGGCACGGCAAGCGCGTTAATGGTGAGGTGGTCACGGGCGCGTCGTGTGAGTGGTTTGGGGGCTGCCTTAGGCGTGTCTGTGTTGGGGTGTCTGTTGGTGGTGCAAGTCGCCGCGAGCGTGAATGCTGCGCCCGTTTCTATCATTGGACCGTATGTGCCATCTGAAGCAACGCGCGTGCGTAGTCCAATTCTTGTTACTGACGAAAATGTGTTAGCCGGCAGAACCATTTTCTCGCAGCATTGCGTCGTGTGTCATGGACCTCAAGGCAAGGGCAATGGGGTGCTGGCGGCGACACTCAATCCGCGTCCTGTTGACCTCACAATCCATGCAAGGCTACATCCTGAAGGCGCTTTGTTCTGGTGGGTGACAAACGGCGTGAAAGGCACCGCAATGCCATCGTTTGAAACACAACTCAGCGAGACGCAACGCTGGCAAGTGGTGCAATTCATTCGCACGCTCGGCTTGCCGCCTGCGACGCCGAAGCCTTGATGAACAGTTCAAGCAGCCAGCCTCATGTTCAAACCCGCGAGCTGTGATACATAACGTCTATCTCTCGCGGGTTTTGCTTTCAAGCGCAAGCCATAAGATAATGGCTTGTGAGAAATGAACCGATGCGACAAAAAATTTTCGTGTGGTGGTTGCTCTGCGGTTTGTGGTTGATGGGATGCGGCTCGCCAGCGACGAATCCCACCACCGCGTCCGCCGCCGCCGAACCGCTGTTGGTCGCCGCCGCTGCCAGTTTGCAATTTGCGTTGACCGACATCGCCAATCTGTATCAGCAGGAGACGGGACAGAAAGTGACGCTGACCTTCGGCTCGACAGGGCAGTTGGCGCAACAGATTGAAAATGGCGCGCCGTATGATCTCTTTGCAGCGGCTGATGTGATAACCATCGAGCGACTCAAAACCAAAGACCTGATCATCCCAGAGACGCAACAAATTTACGCGCAAGGTCGCATCGTGTTGGTCGTCAACAAATCAGCAGGCAGACAGGTCACCGACCTCAAGCAACTCACTGACCCCGCCATTAAACGCATCGCCATCGCCAATCCAGAGCTCGCGCCTTATGGCGCGGCTGCGAAGCAAGCATTAGAAACCATGAGCATCTGGGAGCAGGTCAAATCCAAAATCGTTTATGGCGAGAACATACGTCAAGCGTTGCAGTATGTGCAAACGGGTGATGCGCCTGTGGGCATCGTCGCATTGTCCGAAGTGAATGTTCCCGAAGTGAGTTGGATAGCGATTGATGGCAAATGGTATCAACCCTTGAATCAATCACTCGCCGTCATCAAACGCTCGCCACGCGCCGTCGCTGCCAAAGCGTTTGCGGCGTTCATCAACGGTTCACAAGGACAAGCACTGCTGAAGAAGTATGGCTTTGGTCTGCCCAATGAATAGTAATCAGTAGTCAGTAATCAGTAGTCAGTAGTCAGTAATCAGTAGTCAGTAGTCAGTAATCAGTAGTCAGTAGCCAGATTCACTATCGAACTTTGAACTTTGAACCTTGAACCCCTAACTATGTCCTTCGATTGGTTTCCTGTCATGTTGTCGCTGCAAGTGGCGACCTTAGCGACGGTGATTGATGTGATCGTCGGTGTTGGCATGGCGTGGTTTTTGGCGCGCACACATTGGGCTGGGCGCGATTGGCTCGGCGCATTTTTTTCATTGCCGTTGATCTTGCCGCCGACCGTGCTGGGATACTATCTGCTCGTCGCGTTGGGGCGACGCAGTCCTGTCGGTGTGTGGCTAGACGACATCGGTTTGCCGTTGGTGTTCACGTGGCGTGGCGCGGTCGTCGCGGCAAGTATCGCCGCATTACCGCTCATTGTGCAATCGGCGCGCGCGGCGCTGGAAAGTGTGGATACCGAATTGGAAAACGTCGCGCGCACATTGGGGCGTTCGGAGTTGGAAATTTTTTGGACGATTACCTTGCCGCTCGCGTGGCGCGGGTTGTTGGCAGGGACGATGTTGTGCTTCGCGCGTGCGTTGGGCGACTTCGGCGCGACGCTGATGGTGGCGGGCAACATCCCGCAACGCACGCAGACGTTGCCACTTGCCATTTATGACGCGGTGCAAAGCAATGACCTAGCCAGAGCGAATACGCTCGTGTTGCTCGTCACGCTCGGCTCACTCGTGTTGCTCATCATCGCGCAGCGCGTCGCGCGACGATTGGCGGTGTAAATTCCAGACACCACCCTACAACGCTCGCGGTGGATTTGGAATCCACCGCCCCAAGCGCGGGATTCCAAATCCCGCGCGAGCAGGTAAGTTTGTCGAAGCATCCTTCGACAAGCTCAGGATGCTTGCTTCTCTTCAGGTCATGCGAGAATCATGTTAGAGATTAACATCCGTCGCTCGTTAGGAAAATTCACCTTGGATGTGGCGTTGCGCGTCGAGCGTGAGCTGGTGGTGTTGTTTGGACGCTCGGGCGCGGGCAAGACGTTGACCTTGCGTGCGGTCGCAGGTTTGTTTCAGCCTACACACGGACGCATCGTTTTGAATGAGCATGTGTTGTTCGATGCGAAGGCACGGTTGAATTTGCCGCCGCAAGCGCGACACATTGGCTACGTGCCACAAAGCTATGCGCTGTTCCCGCATCAGACAGCGGCGCAGAACGTCGCGTATGCGTTGCGTGGATGGACGCGCGGTGAGAGCGAGCGGCGTGTGACAGAGATGTTGGACTTGGTTGGCTTGCAAGGCTTCGAGTCGCAACGCCCCGCGCAACTATCGGGGGGACAGCAACAGCGCGTGGCGTTAGCTCGCGCACTGGCGATGCAACCCGACGCATTGTTGTTGGACGAGCCGCTCTCCGCGCTCGATGCGCCGACGCGCGCTGATTTGCGTCGCAACTTGCGCGACCTGCAAGCGCGCTTTCAGATTCCTGTGCTGTTCGTCACGCACGATTTGGCGGAAGCCTACTTCATGGCTGACCGCATCGCAGTGTATGATGCAGGCCACGTTTTGCAAATGGACACGCCAAGCGAGGTGTTGCGCCGCCCCGCGACGCGGCGTGTGGCGCAGCTGCTGGGCGTCAAAAATATCTGGGATGGGCAAGTCATGGCGAGGGATGCCAATGGTCTCCGTGTGCGCGTGGGGCAAGTGGAGCTGGCGACGTCGACTGCCATCGCGGATGCGTCGGTCAGTTTGTGTGTGCGCCCGGAGCGGATCATCCTCGTGCGCCCTGAACGCTTGGCGCAAGAGCGTGAGAATTTGTTATGCGGGCGCATCGTCGGGGAGATGAACGACGGCTCGCTGGTGGTGTTGTCGTTTCGACTCGACGGCGCGCGCCTCACGCCAGAACGCGCGCACGATTTGGAGATTGAGCTGCCTGTCTATATCTATGAACGGTTGGGGTTAGCGAGTCAGCGCGAGTGGCACGTTTCGATTAAGCGGGATGCGATTCATGTGATCCCTGCAGATGGAGAGGAGAAGTGAAAGGTGAAACGCGAAACGTGATGAGCTCTATCATGTTTCACTCATCACGTTTCACGACGCCGCCCACCCAAGTATCCCGCCCACCAATGCCCCAATCAGCGACGCCAAAAAATTCACCCTATCGTTGTTAATCCAATCCCACCCACGCACGCGAATCGCATGACGCCCGCACGAGTGAATGGGACTCTCCGTGTATTTGCCATCGGGCGCGCAATAGTATAACGCTTGCGCCGTCGCGCCAAGCCACGAATCACTCACGCTGCCAATCAACCCCGCTACGAACGCAACGCAAGGCAAGCCCAACCCCATCGGCGGCGTGCCTCCTCCCCACCAACTCACAATCAATTCCCCTAACGCCGCCACCGAGCCGATGCACAATGCGCCCGTCGCCGATGCTACGCAGCCCAGCAACGTCACGCCGCCGCTTTCACCCGCGCGTGCGACTTGCCCGTTGGTGATGAGGCGCGGCGGCGTCTGGCTCAACATGCCGATTTCCGTCGCCCAGGTATCGGCCGTGACGGTTGCCATCGCGCCGATGAACGCGGCGAAAATTAGGTGCGAGGCAGAGGGCAAACTCCATTGTAACACAGCGAGTCCGACCGCGACGCCGCCATTCGCCACCACTTGCGCGAAGTCACGCGGTCCACCCTTTGCAAGGTCAATCGCGCCATGTCGCTTCGTGTCGGCGTGATAGTGTGTGAGGACCGACGACGACACGAAGAATGCGACGACTACCATCGCCCACGTGAGACCGCCGATGCCAAACGTGAGTGTGCCGACGAGCAACGCCCCAATGGCGCCGCTGCGTGAGAGCGAGCGACGACGATAGGCAACGCAGGCAATCGCCGCGCTGAGGAGAAAGCCGATGAGGAGCGACCAAAGAAACATGGCGAAGTCGTGTGACAGCCCTCGCGGGTTTTGAAAACCCGCGAGGGCTTGTGGATGTCACTCGATGAGCTGCGCGACCTCGAATGCTTCAAACACATTTTTGCCGGCGAACATGCCTTCAGGTGGGCGAGGTCCGCCATGACTCTGGGCGAAAGATTCGCTTTGCGTCCACGCTTCAAACGCAGCGTGCGACTCCCACATCGTCAATACAACATAGATGTTGCTGTCACCAGTGGGACGCAATAAGAGATTGCGCACGAAACCAGGCACACTCTTCAGTTGGCTGGGACGATTGGTGAAACGTTCCTCGAATGCTTTTTCGAAACCCGTCGAGACGGGAATGCGATTGGCAGTCACAAACATAAGGACTCCTTACATCGTCATGGCGAGCGGTATTTGCGAAACCATCTCCCCTATGCAACGAGGAGACCGCTTCGTAAACTACCCTCGCAGTGACAAAGAACTCTATGTAGCGAGCGGCGTCGCTTGCACGCGCAGCGCCCCATCGCCCACGCATACGATCAAACTGTCTCCTGAGCGTTCCAACACCGCGCCTGCTGCAGCCTTTGCAGCTACATCAGGCAATGGTTCCACACGCGCCACGAGATATGATGCGCCATCAATCCTCGCTTTAGCGGTAGGCTGTCCGAAGAGATTCAACGCTGTGACTTTGCGTTGGAGCACAACTTGGGGTTCGCTCCAATTGAGCCAATGCTCTGCTTCAGTGAACTCTGCCGCATACGTCGCCTTACTGTGATCTTGCGGTGTGCCGGATTCACCCGCCACTGCGCGCGCCACACCATCGGCTAAGGCTTTCATCATCAATGGCGCCCACGTCGCCATGACTGCCTCGGGTGTGGTGGGTTCTGGTAACGGCGCGGTTTGCAAGCTGTAAATCACACCCGTGTCGAAGTCTTCCTCAGTGCGATGCAAGGTCGCGCCGATGGTGGGAAAGCCTTCGTACACCATGCGGATTGGATTGGGCCCGCGATAGTAGGGCAAAGGCGCGGGATGTAGGTTGACGGCTCCATAGCGCGGAATGCTCGTGATCTCGGGTGGGATGCGATAGGGGAAAGTCATCGAAAGCACAAGGTCTGGCTTGAGCTCGCGAATCAACGGCGCAGCCACGCGACGGAGACGAGTCGTGATCAGCACATCTTGATCTCTGGGCGCAGCATTCACCACGCCACGATACATGGGCATGGGGCGCGTCGTCGGACCCGGCGTCGTCACGACCAACACAATTTTATGTCCCAGCTGTTGCGCCCAGCCTGCGACCATCTGATACGCCGGCGGCAAAACATTGAACGTCACAATCCGTAAGCCTTTAGTGGATTGCGTCTCGCTCATGGTTGAGTCTCCTCAGCGATTGAAGTACGACGATTGTAAGTGGCGCTGGCTGTCTTGTCAATGGGCGCTGCCATGATTGTTCACAGCGCATGGTGTGGGGCAAGATGGCATCTTGCTCACAAGGGCTGAGTAACTAACACTTCGCAAAAAGAGTAAGCATGGTGAGCTTGTCGAACCATGCGTTGCCCGCATTGACCGCATCCTTCGACAAGCTCAGGATGCTGCGCTGAATTGAAAACGGAAAGTGTTGGTTACTCAGTCCACAAGAGCAAGTTGCAAACTGGTCCTCTACGCTGCTCGCATTCATTGACACCCGCGCCTCTTGTCGTTAAGATAATCTCATCATGCAAATCTCAGTCGAACATCTCCGCAAATACTACCAAGTCCACCAGAAAGAACCCGGCCTCGTCGGCTCCATTCGCTCGTTCATCGCGCGCCAGTATGAAGTTGTGAAAGCGGTGGACGACGTGACGTTCACGATTGACGAAGGCGAGGTCGTCGGCTTTCTCGGCCCCAATGGCGCAGGCAAGACAACGACGCTCAAGGTGTTGTCGGGCTTGTTGTATCCAACGAGCGGCAAGGTCAACGTGCTAGGCTTCACGCCATCCGACCGCAAGCCTGCATACCTCAAGCAGTTCACACTCGTGATGGGGCAGAAGCAACAACTGCTGTGGGACTTGCCCGCGCTTGAAACATTCCTCGTCAACCAAGCCATCTACGAAATTAGCGACCACGATTTCAAAGAAACCTTGAACGAGCTGACCGAGCTGATGGAACTCGAGCCGTTGCTCAAGAAACAAGTTCGCAAATTGTCGTTGGGCGAGCGCATGAAGTGTGAGCTCGCCGCCGCGCTGTTGCATCGGCCACGCATTTTGTTTTTGGACGAGCCGACGATTGGTCTCGACGTGACAATGCAGACCAAAATTCGCCAATTCGTCGCCGCTTACAATCAGCGTTGGAATGCGACGGTCATCCTCACCTCGCATTATATGGCGGATGTGGTCGCGTTGTGCAAGCGCGTCATCGTCATCAACGAAGGACACTTGATTTACGACGGCGATTTGCGCGCACTGTCCGAGCGCATCGCGCCATATAAACTCGTGCGGGTGGACTTTGCCGAAACGCCCAACGGGCACAATCCTTCGACACCGCAAAACACGCTGTCAGGCTGGGACCTGTCTGCGTATGGCGAGGTGAAGCGCGTGGCTGGGCAGAACGTCGAGTTGCTGGTGCCGCGCGACCAAACTTCGAGTATCACCGCGCGCTTGTTGGCGGAGCTGCCCATCGCCGACCTCACGATTGAAGAGCCAGCGATTGAGGAAGTGATTGGGCGGGTGTTTGAAGAAGTGTCAAGGGTTTAAGTGTCAGGTGTCAGGCACATTTGACATGGCACTTGACACCTGACACTAGGTGTTGCTTGTGTTCAAAAAATATCTCGCCTTATTTCGCGCGAATTGGCAAGGCGTCATCGAATATCGCGCGAGTATGTTCATCTGGATGTTGCTTGGCACTGCGCCGCTCATCTCGTTGGCAGTGTGGTTATCGGTGGCAGAGAATGGGCCCGTGGGAGGTTATACTGCGACGGGCTTCATCGCGTATTATCTTGCCACGATTTTTGTGCGCGAGCTGACGGGTTCGTGGGTTGTGTGGGAACTTGAGTACGCGATTCGTCAAGGCACACTGTCGCCGAAGTTGCTCAAGCCGCTCAATCCGATTCACGATTACATCGCCGTCCACATCGCCGACAAAATTTTTCGTCTGCCGCTCATCGCGCCGCCTATCTTGCTGGTCGTTTGGTTGGCGGACATTCATTACAATCTCTCATGGCTTGAGCTGTGGTATGCTGTGCTGGCGATAGCGCTCGCATTTGGCATCGTCTTTCTGTCGGGCTATTGCATCGGTCTGCTCAACTTCTGGCTGACGCACGCGATGGCGCTGAGTGAGCTCTGGTTCGCGCTACGCAATTTGTTTGGCGGCATTCTCGCGCCGATTGATTTGTTTCCTGAACCCATCCCAACGCTCTCGCCTTATCTACCGTTTCGCTACACACTGTCTTTCCCCGCCGAGATTATCTTAGGACGCTTGAGCAGCGAGCAGCTGCTTTTCGGTTTTGCCATGCAAAGCCTATGGTTGCTCATCTTCGCGGCTTTGTATTGGGCGCTATGGCGGCAGGGGTTGAGGACGTATGCGGCGGTGGGAGCATGAGCAGGAAACAGTAGTCAGTAGTCAGTAGCCAGAATCAAATCTGACTCCTGGCTACTGACTACTGGCTACTGAAATATGCGTTACTTCAAATTACTCAAAACTTTTTACAAGAACGCGCTACTTGCCGAGCTCGAATATCGCGCGAATTTCATCGTCAATATCTTGATGAGCATGTTCTGGTTGGGTTGGTCGTTGATCGGTTTGCAGGTTTATTTCAATCACACGCACACCATCGGCGGCTGGACGTACAATGAAGCGCTCATCGTCGTTGGCTTGTTCCATCTCGCCAACGGTTACATGCAGGCGTTCTTACAACCAAACATCGCCGAGATTGGCAATCACATTCGTTTGGGGACATTGGACTTCATCCTCACGAAGCCCGTCAATTCACAGTTCTTCGTTTCCCTGCGCACGATGGTGTTTTGGCGGCTCGCAGACATCGCGCTCGGTCTAGGCATCATCATTTTCGCCGTCATGCGCGGCGGCATCGTCGTGACATGGCTCGCTGTCGCGTTGTTTAGCGTGATGACATTGGCAGGCGCGGTGATGGTGTATGCGTTGTGGTTGATGCTCGTCACGACGGCGTTTTGGTTGGTGCGCGTCGAGAACATCACCGAATTGTTCTATGCGTTCTACGAAGCCGCGCGTTTTCCGATTGGCGTCTATCGCGGCGCGGCGCAAATGTTTCTGACATTCATCGTGCCTGTCGCTTTTATCACGACCTTCCCCGCTGCCGCGCTCATCCACAAACTCGAACCCGTGTATGCGCTGTATGGCATCGGCTTCGCCCTCGCGTTGCTGCTCCTGAGCGCATGGTTTTGGAAATTCGCGCTGCGTTTCTATGCGAGCGCATCGTCATAAAAAGATATATGCGTATTGCTCTCATTTCTGATATTCATGGTAACCTGCCCGCATTGGATGCGGCGCTTGCCGATATACACGCAGCGCACGTTGACCAAATCATCTGTCTGGGCGACATCGCCGCGAGCGGACCGTATCCGCGCGAAGCGGTGGCGCGCGTGCGCGAGTTGGGTTGTCCGGTCATCAGGGGCAATCACGATGATCCTGATTGGCAGCCGCCTGCGTCAACTGACGAGAAGTATCAGTTCATCGGAGATATTCTGCAGTGGAGTCACGCGCAACTGAGCGAAGCAGACTTGACTTATCTTCGCACGTTTCCACCCCGTTTGACTGTGCCGTTAGCTAACGGCACAACATTGCTGTGTTTTCATGGTTCGCCTCACTCGTATGATGACCTCATCGTAGGCGGCACATCCGACGACGACCTCGCGTGTATGTTAGCAGGTTTTGATGCGACGGTGATGGCGGGCGGGCATACGCACAAGCCATTGTTGCGCCGTCATCAAGGACGCCTGTTCATCAACCCTGGCAGTGTGGGCTTAGCTTTCGAGCGCATGGAGGGTTTAGGTGTACACAAATTGCCATGGGCTGAGTATGCCGTGTTGCATTGCGCGGACCAAACTATTTCGGTTGAGTTTCGCCGTGCGCCGTTCGATGTGGCGGTAGTGAAGCGCGCGGCGTTGGAGCGCCAGATGCCACACGCGGAGTGGTGGAACAGCGAGTGGAGTTAGCAATTAACGCTCATGCGCATCACTGCGAAGAAACGAAGCGCGCGAAGAAAAAGAAAAAAACTGCGCGCCTTCGCCTCTTCGCATGGTTAAGACAACTGGTCAAATACTTTTGACATGAGTGAACGCTAATATCCCTCGCGCACGTATGTTCCGTTGTTCAAAAAGATATAAGCGAGGCGACGAGTCGCGCCGTCGCTGTCGCGCAAGATCAAGCCGCGTTCGAAAATTTGCGCCAACAGCAAGCGCGCATTTTCCGCACCCGAAATTTTCGCGCGTTTCAGCGCGTCGAGGTCTTTGGGCTGACCTAATTGCTTGCGTAATGTTTCTTGGCTGCACCACACCACGTTGAAATTATCGTACACGGGCGGCTCCAACCCATCGCCCGCCGCGCAAGTGTTTTCGTCCAAACTAGTCCATGGCTTGCTGGGGTAAGGTTGCCAATTGCCTTGGCCCATTTCGCCCGGTTTAGCAACACCATATTTGACCAACACAATGTTCGCCGGTGTGTTGCCAACAAAGAACATGTGCCCGCGCTCGAACCATTGCTCATTAAGCATGGCATTGTCTAAACTCAACGGTAAGGTCGTTTGTGGACAACCTAAGTTCCTCCGATGTTTGATCCACAGCACATAAAAGGGACTTTGTGGCGAAACATTCACAATGCAGGTTGATTGTGCTACCAAAGCAGTTGGTGTGGCGCGACGCGTGGGCGACGACGTAGGCGATGGGCTAGGCGTCGCGCTGGGTCTGGGGGTGGGTGAAGCCGTCGGTGATGGCGTTGGCGATGGCGTCTCCGATGGCATGGGAGTGTGGGTCATAGTTGGCGCAGGCGTGGGTGTATTTTGTGTGGTGGGCGCAAGTGCGACGCGCGGGGTCAGCACGATAGGCGTTGCGTTCACATTCAACGCAGCGGAACCAATGCTCACCACGGCGCTGGTCAGCGTATAACCACTCAGGCACGCGCATAATAACACAGCGGTCGAAGCAAACAACCATCCGAGCCACGACCAATGGGGTATCCAGGGCCACCAGCCACATAGCGGGCAATGTTGATAGACATACAGGCGGACCTCAGGATGACGTGGACACTGCATGACAAAAGGAGACATAGGCGTATTTTACCATTATACGAGTCATGATGATTACCCAATATCTTCAAACCCGAAAAGCCTCGAGACCCTTCGGGGTTTCAAATTGATGGGCGCTATGCGTTATAATGGTGCGCGCCTTACGTTGAACATTGAACATTGAACACTCATAACTAAGAGGTATGGATAAACTGTGAGCAATCTTGAAACACAATTCCCAACACTGACAGCGACTAGCACGATTCTCGGGCTCGGCTTGGATGAGGGAGGATGTTTGTGGGTAGGCGCGAAGGAAGGCATCTTCTATCGCGCAGATAACACGTGGAAGCCTGCACCGAGTGGGCAGCCGTTGAATTATCTCAACGCCTTTGCCTGCGCCGGCCAGACACTGCTGGCGGGGAGCGGGTCAGGCTTGATTGTCTTTTCGCATGACGGCGGCAAGACGTGGACACAAGGCTATGTCGCCGATGTCAAGGATGCAGTGACGGCGCTGGCACTCTCGCCTAACTTCACCCGCGACCAGACGGCGTTCGCTAGCACACAAGGCGCGGGCATCTTGCGTTCGTTCGATGGCGGGCGCACGTGGAGCAGCGCGAACCGTGGCTTGTATGGCTTGGAAGTGACGGCGCTCGCCACAGCGCCGACGTGGGCAAAGGGCATGTTCGTGTTAGCTGGCACCGCGCATGACCTCTACTATTCACCCAATGGCGGTACGGCATGGAACTCGTCAGACTCAGGCTTGACCGATGTGGTTGTCACTGCCATTGCCTTTAGTTCCAATTTCTTAGAGGATGGTGTAGTGTTGCTTGGCACTGAAGCGCATGGCCTTTATCGTTCCACCAATCGTGGACGCGCATGGCAACACCTCAGCAATGTCACAGCCGATGCGATGGTCTCCATCAATAGTTTGTGGCAGCAAGGCGCAGTCTGTTTGCTTGGCACGGACGGCGGCGAAATTTTTCGTTCGGTGGACGGCGGCGCGACGTGGAAGCTCACACACACGGCTCACGCGCCGACGATGTGTTTTGGCGCAGATACCCAGCGCATCTATGCGGGCTTATATGAAGGCGGCTTGTTAAGTTCGGATGATGACGGCTGGACGTGGTGGAGAATGGAATGACCATTGCGCTTGCCTCAACCCATCACGACCCACAAGGACTGTTGAACCCACAAGCAGCGCGACTATTGCCACACCTACGTAACCTCTATATCCATATCGCCGTCACAGTCACCGCGACGACTCATCCAGATACTTATGCGCTGTTACACGCTCATCACGTCACCGTGATTGACAAAGTGGATGCAGGGCCGGACGCGCATCGCCTGTTGGGCATTTGGCGGCGACGAGCGAGCATGGCAGCGTTGCAAGCCAATGCGATCACGCACGTTCATCTATGCGATTTTGACCGCGTGCTGCATTGGGCAGAGTACCATCCCGACGAACTGCGTCGCACCTTGACGCAATTACCCCAATACGATTTCACGGTGTTGGGACGCACCCCGCGCGCGTTTGCCTCGCACCCGCGTGTGCAACGCGATACAGAAACCATCATCAACCAGGCCTTCGCTCTAGTCTTCAAGCAACGGTGGGACGTCACAGCCGCCTCGCGCGGCTTGTCCCGTCGCGCGATCGAAGCGCTTGTGGCCGGTTGTGACGACGACACGATTGGCAACGATTGTTCGTGGCCCCTGTATTTAAGTCGCGTGGATGGGTTGCGCTTGGGGTATCTCGAAACGGAGGGGTTGGAGTTTGAAACGCTCGATCGCTTCACGCCAGACATTGCTGCAACGTGGATTGAGCGCATGGACAACAGCCCAGAGGAGTGGGCGCGGCGTTTGGCTTTAGCGCAGGTCGAGGTTGAATCGGTAGTAGCCTATCGCGGTACGCAGCTAGACCTGTGAGGCGTGAAACGCGAAAACCTCACAGGTCTCTGGCAACTATTCACATACGATTACTTGACAATCCAATCTACCACAAACAAATTGCGAGTGCCAGGCTGCCCACAGCGCTCACCCGTGCCAGCCGAAGCATTCAAGATGATTTCATTGGAAATGGGATCATCGTCAAGGCGTCCACTGATAAACATTTTCAGTTGGAAATCGGAATCCCATTTATTCAAGATGACGTACGAGTAGGTGCCATCATTGTTGCCGGGAAAGTCTCTGGACTCGCCCGGGTAGGCATAAGGTCCCACGTTGACGCCGACGATAGATACTTTCAAACTGGCGGTTTTCGCGGCGTTCAACAGAGGCGAACCATCCACGCGTTTGACTGTGCCTTTGATCTGTGTGCCAATCGAGTTGCACAGATTGGGCGTGAGTGGACTGATACTCACAATCTGACCGCACGCCACTTGCTCACATCCCCCGATGGGGGTGGGCGGCGGTGGCGGCGGCGGCGCGGGTGTGAAGGTGGCGGTTGGTGGGCGGCGGGTGAACGTGGCTGTCGGCGGCACAGGCACGGGCGTATTGGTGGGTGGCGCCGCCGTGAAGGTGGCTGTCGGCGGCACGGGTGTGAAGGTGGGCGTGCGAACAGGTGTGGGCGTCTCGGTGGGTGTGTCAGTTGGCACGGGCGTATTGGTACGGGTTGGGCGTAGGGTGCGAGTCGGCGTCGGCGTTGGTTGGGGCGCGAACAAGTTGCCCACATCGCACGCCAATGAACCTATGGTCAACAACAGCAACGCACACAGCGCGTTGAAAGAACGTACAGACATGCAGGAAACTCCTCAGCTGATATAGGCATTACGCAGTTGCACCGCGCAGAAGGGTTGGTTTTTTTCGCGCTCTTCGCATCTTCGCGGTGAAGAGATGGCACCTGCGTAACGCCTATGGTAGTGGAGTGCGATTATAGCACGCGCATAGTGAGGCGTGAAACGTGGAAAGTGAAATGTGAAGTGCGCAGCGTGAAACCCGAACCACTCAGATATCCCAGTTCACGTTTCACGCTTTGTGATGAGTCGCTTATTTTGAAATTCTCTCATCTTCCTGTAAGATTGCATCCCGCCGCGCAGTGCGGCGTTTTATTCATCTATCCTCAGACCCGTCAGGTTTTTAAAACCTAACGGGTCTAATTGTGGTGAAGGAGAGAAGCAGTGCAAATTCAAGTGTTGTTGACGCAAGAAGTCGAGAAATTGGGGAAAGCGGGCGAAGTGAAGCGCGTGGCGCGCGGCTTTGCGCGCAACTTTTTGTTGCCGCGCGGTTTAGCGGTCATTCCCACCGCCGGCGCGATGCGCCAAGTTGAGATGAACGCCAAAGCGGCGATGAAGCGCAACGCGAAGCTGTCGAATGACGCCAAGGGGTTGGCGGAACAGTTGGCAAAGCAGATGCTCGTCTTCACGGCAAAAGTGGGCGAGCAGGGACGCCTCTATGGGTCTATCACGACGCAAGACATCGCGGATAAACTTCAAGAGCAGCTAGGCGTCGAGATTGATCGTCGCAAGATCGAACTCGCCGAGCCATTGCGACTCGTCGGCGACCATAGCGTGACCATTCGTCTGCATGGCGATGTGAGCGCGAAGGTCGCCATTCAAATCAAAGCGGAAGAAGAACTAGCGACGAGTAGCCAGTAAGCAGTAGTCAGTAAGCAGGAGTCAGTAGTCAGTTATGCCCTATGTTCAAGGAGGTATGGACATGGGGCGTTTTGCTTGTTGGGCAAATTGGCAATTTGCCTTACCTGGTGGAACTTTTGATGCAGGCGGCGCGTCTGATGAGTGAAACAATCACTGAATGGAGGTTTACTATGAAACGCAAATGGACTTTTGTGTTGATTGGTGTGTTAGTCGTGGTAGCTATGATGTGTGGGGTAAGCGCGAGTTTGTTCATGCTGCCGACAGGATATGGCGGTGAGAGCAGCAGAGATTACTACTCTGAGCCGTCAACCATGCCTGCGCCTCCCCCGATTGCCCCTGCAGAGGCGAAAAGCGGTTATGGGCAAGCGGATTCAGCGCAAACGCAGCCTGCAGGCGCAGTCAAACCCGCACAGCCCACTATGTCGCCCGCCAGCACAGGCAATGTGGCAGTGGCTGACCGCATGATCATCCGCAACGCAAATTTGTCGCTGACGGTCAAAGACGCCGAAGCGTCACTTGAAACAGTGAAGGGCATCGCGTCGCAAGTGGGCGGCTTCGTCTCGAGCTCACAGACGACGCGCATCAACAAAGATCAGGTGCGTGTGAGCGTGACGATTCGCGTACCTGCCGACAAATTCGACGACGTGATGCGGCAGCTCAAGCAGGGCGTGATTCGCGTCAACAGTGAGCGCCTCAGTGGGCAAGACGTGACCGAAGAGTATGCAGACATCAACGCGCGGATGCGTAATCTTGAAGCGGTGGAGAAAGAATTGCTGGCGTTGCTGACGACGGTGCGCGAGAAGTCGAATCGCGCCGAAGACATTCTCGCCGTGCAACGCGAATTGAACAACGTCCGCATGCAAATTGACCAGCTGAAGGGACGGATACAATTCCTCGAACGCTCAGTCGCATTGGCGACCATCACGCTCGACTTGATTCCCGATACGCTCGAAGCGCCCGTCGCTCCTGATACGTGGGATCCGTTGCGGGTTGCGCGTGATGCAGTGCGCGCGTTGGTCAGCACCTTGCAAGGTCTCGGCAGCATCGCCATCTACCTCATCATCTACATTCTACCCGTCGCGCTCATCATCCTCGTGCCCATCTGGGTAGTCGTGCGTTGGTGGCGGCGTGGTCGGCGCGCGAAGGCAAGCGCGTGAATTTTCGTTGCGCAACAGAAAACTCCCGAAGCCGTGTGCGCTTCGGGAGTTTTTTTTATTTTTTCGCGCCCTCGCCAGCGGGCGCAGGGGGTGGCGCAGCAGGGGCAGCGGGAGCGGCGGGGGCAGTCGTCACAGCGCCTTCGCGCATCAGTCGGTTGTATTCGCCAAACCAATCGAGAAATTCGCGCTTGCGTTGTTCGCGCTCCAATTGACCTTGTCGCGCTTTGAAATGCGCCAGCATTTCGGTGATGCGCGCATGCACTTCGCGTGGATTCGGCACGTAGGTGAAGATGAGGTTGCCATCCGCGCCGGCCGTTTGCACGGTGACGGTACCGAAGTTGAAGACGTTCTCGATGATGTTCTTGCGCTCGAACGTCACGTTTTGCACTTGCGCCAACGTCGCCACACGCACGCGCTCTTGCAACCAGAAAGGCTTTCGGATGGAATCCACGATGCGGTCAGGCGTCAACATGTAGATATCGTTCTCCCAGTCACGATACTGATACCAGAACCAGATCAAGATGAGGGTCAAACCCAGCACGCTGATAATGAGCGACCACGACAAGGGCAGGGGAGCATTGACGCCAACCAAGCCGCCATAGACCAACAAGATCGCCAACGGCGTGAAGATGATGAAGAACAAGATGGGCCAAAAGATGTGGAAGTAGAGCACTAAGATGTGCTTGCGCCAAATAATCTCGTTGCCGTGTTGAATGCGTGTGGGTGGAATGAGCGACATGCCGCCGAACAGTTGCTGGAGCACGCCGCTGCGTTCGCGCACGGAGATGCCCGTCTCGCGTTGCGGCGGCGGCGGCGCGTGCTTGTCCTCGAACTCGTTGCGGAGCGCGTCGCGAATGCTCTGTCTCATACGCGAGATCTCGTCAAGGCGTCCGCGCTCTTGCACGCGCTGCAATTCCATTTGAATGATGTCGCGAATTTCGCGGAAGCGGTACATCTCCTCGAATTCGATGCGTCCACCGCCAGCCGCGGTGTGAATCGTAATGTCACCCAAGTTCAAGAAATTGCCAATGAGACCGCGCACCTCCGAGGTGACATTGGTGATTTTTTCAAGCGGCGCTTCTATTTCGCGTTCGAAGAACAGAATGACTTTCTCGGTGTGGACGACGCGCTTGCTGGTTACCACGAACCAGTCGTTTAACCAATCCAGCGTGAACCACAGGTTAATGCCCAAGAAGGCGCCCAAGAATAACAGATGCGCCCACAGGGGCAGACCGCCGATGGAATTGGTGAGCATCACCAACACGAGCCACACAGGGATTAAAAGCCCTGCCGGCCCTGTGCGCACCAGCAACCACACGATGTGCCGATGCCCCATAAAGAGAATGGCTTCGTCATTGCGCTTGCTAGGGAACTTCATGCGCGCGCGCTTTTCGCGCGCTGCGCCGACGATCTCGATCTCTTCACGCACGGAAGGCTCATCGGCTAACAACTGCAAGAAATCCGCTTTCTCCATATAAATCAGCGACGCTTGCGTGACTACGTCCACCGTCGCCGTGCGCGGCGTATCGCGCAGCAGCGACAGTTCGCCAAAAAATTCCCCCGCGCTGTAATAACCGAGGAACTGCTCGCCGCCTTCGGGCAAGCTTCTGTGAATCGAAAATTGGCCTGCCTCGATGAGATAGAAGCGATCGCCCTCAGCGCCCTCTCGAAAAATATTTTCGTTGCGCGGGCGAAACTCTTCGTGGAACAGGTCGAGATATTCCGCGAGTTCCTCGTCGGTCAGCGAATCGAAAATGCGGAAACGTCGTAGTCGGGCAATATCAATCATGCAGATCTCCATTTCTCCTAATTTCCCCTAATTTCCTTTAATTTCCCATGCGAGGAAATTAGGGAGCTAAGGGGAAATAAGAGGAGATAACGTCACAAGCTCGTTTTGATTTGTTGCGCCGCGCTCAAGTTCATGCCCTTGACTTGCGCCAGCTCTTCAAGGGAGGCGTTGCGAATCGCGTCGAGCGAGCCAAATTTTTTGAGTAGCATCTGTCGTCGCTTCGGGCCGATGCTGGGAATCTCGTCCAATTGTGAGGCAAACGATTTTTTCTCGCGCACTTGGCGATGAAACGTAACCCCGAAGCGATGCGCTTCGTCGCGCACACGCTGCAACAATTGCAAGGCTTCCGCTTCGCGTGGCAAGCGTAGGGATTGCGATTCGTTGGGGCGGAAAATTTCTTCTGCCTGTTTGGCGAGGCTGATAATGGGAATTTGGTCGAGACCGAATTCCTGCAACACCTCCACCGCCGCCGAAAGTTGCCCTTTGCCGCCATCAATCATAATCAAATCGGGCAAGACCGCAAATGAAGCATCCTGCTTTTTGCCAATGTCTTTCAGCGCCATCGTGCCTTTGGCGGTTACACCTACTTGTTGGCGAGGGAATCCTTGTTGGGGGGGGAGTTGCGCTTCCTCCCCATCGGCGGGACGGGAGTGCAACTCCCGCGCCATCAAGGGGGTGTTGGTATAGCGCCTGAACCGCCGCCGCAACATCTCCTGCAACGACGCAAAATCGTTTGGCTCGCCCACCACCGATTGAATCTTGAACTTGCGATAGTCGCTCTTGCGCGGCATGCCCTTGACAAAGACAACCATCGCGCCGACGATGCCCGTGCCTTGCGTGTTCGAGATGTCGTAGCCCTCGATGCGCGTCGGCGGGTCGGATAAGCCCAACGCTTCTTGTAACGCCGTCACCGCGTTCGTGTGTTTCGTCTCGTCGGCTGCCCATTGCGCGCGCAAGTGGTTGAGCGTTTCGACGGCGTTCGTCACAGCCATGTTCACCAGCTCGCGCTTCTGTCCATGATGCGGGACGTGAATCTCCACCTTGTCGCCGCGCTTGTCGTGTAACCACTGCTCGATGATTCTTGATTCGTCAATCGCTTCGGGCAACAAAATTTCGGGCGGCACGTACGCGGCGTCGTCGTAGAACTGTGTGAGGAACGACGACAACACTTCGGGTTCGGCTTTTCCCGCCGTGCCTTCCAGCACAAAGTATTCGCGCCCGATGAGCTTGCCATGTCGAATGAAGAAGACTTGCATACACGCTTGTCCATCTTCGCGCGCAAATGCAATCACGTCTTGGTCGGCGAGCTGATGGGAGACGACAGCTTGCCGTTCGCTGATCTTCTTGAGCGCAGTGAGTTTGTCACGCAACGCCGCCGCGCGCTCAAACTCCAGATTCTCCGACGCCAATTCCATCTTGCGCGTCAGGTCGGCGAGCACGTCGTCGGCTCGGCCGTCAAGAAAATCACAGAGTTGCTTGATGGCCGCGCGATATTCGTCTTTGTTGACTGCGCCAATGCACGGCGCGTTGCACAGTTTGATGTCGTAATACATGCACGCCCGCGCGTCGCGTCCCGTGAGCTCGCGGTCGCACGTCAGATAGGGACAGACGCGCCGCAAGGTGTTGAGCGTTTCAGACACCGCCCATGCTGCCGTGAAGGGCCCATAGTAACGCGCGCCATCGCGCTCCATGCGTCGCGTCATAAATACTTTCGGGAACGATTCTTGCCATGTGACCTTGATGTATGGATAACGCTTGTCGTCCTTGAGTCGCACATTGTAGCGCGGACGATAACGTTTGATGAGGTTGTTTTCGAGGACGAGCGCTTCGAGCTCGGAACCGACGACGATGAACTCGATTGTCTCGACGTGCAATGCGAGCTGAAACGTCTTGGGCGAATTGACGACCGCCGACTTGTGCCAATACGAGCGCACCCGATTCCGCAAATTGATCGCTTTGCCGACGTAGATGATCGCGCCTGCTTTGTCCTTCATCAAATAGCAGCCGGGCTTGGTCGGCAGCGCAGCGAGTTGCTCTTGGATGTGTGGGGGAACACGCTCATTCATCGGCAGGCATTCTAGCATATTTTGAGGCGCGGGTAAACGAGGAAAACGAGTGAGGGTGCATTTCAGTTTGGGGGCAAGCTGGTTCGGGCAAATGCAATTCGCTGCAACGCATGGCACAGTCGGCCTCCGCCGACTGGAAGGTTAGCCCGCGTAGGCGGGCTTGGCGCTGGGTAGCACGCGGTTTACAACCGCCGTGTTCGCCCCCAAACTAAAATGCACCCAACGAGTGGACGAGGTAACAGGGCAACAGTGTGTATCATCCAAAAAACACAATCCTCTAAAGAAGACTTAGGCACGAAGAAAGCACGAAGGCACAAAGCAGCCACTCTTTGTGTTTTCTGCGTGCCTTCGTGTGTAGAGGCTTTGTGTTTAGCCAAAGAGGCTTGTTCCTTACTCCACTACACTGCTAACAATGGCTGTCGAAAACCGCGACCATCTCGGAAAGTTCCACAGACTGTGCAGCAACCGATTCGCCAGCATCACGCACACGAGCTGGCGCGTCGGGTCTGCCCAGGCAAACGTGCCCGCCACCCCCGAATGTCCAAATGTGCGCGGCGAGGTGAACTCACCAGAGAAATGTGGCTGCTTGTCCGTGCGAAGGTCAAAGCCCAAACCCCAACTGCAATTCTCCCAGGTCATAAATCCCTCGATGCCGCCGCGCAAACCATGCGTGTGATTCATCGTCATCAATTGCGCCGTCGCCGGCGCGAGGATGGTTTGATGTCCCACCTTGCCCTCGTCTAAAAACATCTGAAAGAACGCCGCCACGTCACGCGCTGTCGCCACGATGCTGCCTGCAGGATGCGTGAGCGTGCGCGCATACGCGGAATTGAAGCGTTCATACGTCGAGCCCGCATTCGGCGTGCCATTCACGTGCGCGATGCGTGGATAGAGTTCGACGGGCGGAGCAAGATACGCGTCGTTCATACCAATGGGCGCGAAGATTCGCTCGCGCATGAAGACAGGGAACGATTGCCCGCCCACGGCTTCGATAATCAGCCCCAACAAGCCAAAGCCGACGTTGCTGTATTCCACTTTGCTACCAACCGGCACAGCGAGTTTGGTTTTGTGATAGTTCGCTAATTGCGTCGGCGTGTCCGCGCCTTCGGGCAACCCCTCGAGAATTTCGGGGCCGGGGTCTTGCGGCAAGCCCGAGGTGTGTGTGAGCAAATGCTTCACGGTAATTGCGTCACGCCATTCGCCTTTGAAATTTGGCAAGATGTCACCTACTTTGTCGTCCAGTGAGAGACGACCTTCCTCGACCAACAGCATCACCGCCGTGCAAGTCATCGGCTTGCCAATCGAAGCGATGTGAAAGAGCGTCGGCGCCGACGCCGCCGGCGCATCGGCGCTCGGTGTAACCCTGCCGCCATAAAACTCGCCGACGATTTTGCCTTGCCGCGCGACGACGCACGCGATAGCTGTCACGACATTTTCGTTGAGCCAACTTTGCAAGAGGTTGAACGCCTGTTGCAAGCGTGAGGCTGAGATGCCAACCGATTGGGGAGAAGCGGTAGGAAGCATGACTATCGTCCCTTCCATTGTGGTTTGCGTTTTTCGGTGAACGCTTTCGGACCTTCGACATAATCTTCTGAGGCGCGGAGTTGTTGTGAACGTGGGCGGTCATTGTCCATCGCTTCTTCGACAGGAAGCGTCAAACCTTTCAGAATGCTCTCTTTGCTGAGGCGAATGCTGACGGGCGAACACTCCAAAATCTCGTTAGCCCACCGTTCCGCCGTCGCCATCAATTGCGCCAGCGGCACGACCTCATTGACCAGACCAATGCGATACGCTTCTTGGGCGGTGATGTGTTTGCCTGTTAGGATCATGCCCATCGCCAGATTGAACGGCACGCGGCGCGTCAAGCGATGGATGCCACCCGCGCCCGCAATGAGTCCGACGCGCGGCTCTGGCAGACCAAAGCGCGCCTGGTCGGCGGCGATGATGATGTCGCAGGCGAGCGCGATCTCACAGCCACCGCCGAGCGCGTAGCCGTTGACGGCGGCGATGAGCGGTTTGTAACATTCATAGTCGCGGGTGATACCGCCGAAGGCGACAGGTCTGGTGGGCGACGCAGCGCCACGCGCGGTAGCGGCGGCTGTTGCCTTCAGGTCGTTGCCTGCTGAGAACGCTCTTTCGCCCGCGCCCGTGACGATGGCAACCCACGACTCGCTATCATTTTTGAAGTCGTTAAAAATCTCTTCGAGCTCCAGATGCGCGGCATAGTGCAGCGCGTTCATCACTTGGGGACGATTGAGCGTGACGTAAGCGATGTGTCCTTTCTTTTCGTAGATGGCGTATTGGTAAGCCATGTGCTTATGCTCTCCAAAAGATCTTCAACCACTAAGCCATCAAGTCACGAAGGACACAATGTTTTCTTGTGACGCTTGGCGGCTTGGCGACTTGGTGGTGACAAAAATTTAGGTGTGTTGCGCCTCACGCGCGATGGCGTCTTTCGCAACGATGATGCCATGCCAGTTGCCATTCGCGCGCTCTGCAATCAAGCCGGTGCGTCGCACTTTGCCCGCTTGGTCGCGCGGCGATTCGGTCATGAACTCATACGACTTCGGCGCTTTGTATGATGCGATGCGCGCGCGGCAATGTTGATCGAGCTCCATGATGGTGGGTGGATGGTTGGGGTCGCGCAGTTGGATGATGGCGTGCACTGTCTTGCCCCATTCGTCATCGGGTAAGCCGATCACCGCCACATCGCCTACGTTAGGATGCTCCGTCAATGCCGCTTCGACTTCGGCGGGATAGATGTTCGCGCCGCCAGAGATAATCAAGTCCACGCGACGGTCGGCAAGATAGAGATAACCTTCCTCGTCCACCCAGCCCATGTCGCCTACACTTGTGAAGCCATCGGGCGTCGTCTTCGCGGGTGGCGAACCGAGGTAGTAATACGTCGGTTGCCGGTGATGACGACGCATAAAAATTTCGCCAACCTGTCCTGTGGGCAAATCGTTACCGTTTTCGTCGAGGATACGCAAATCACATTGCATGGGCTTGCCCACGCTGCCCGGATGCTTGAGCCATTCGCTGCCTGTGATTTGCGTATGCCCCACATTCTCTGTTGCGCCGAAGCCTTCGTGCAGTTGGTCGCCGCCGATGAGCTCGATCCACGCGCGACGCAACCACGGCGGGCAAGGCGCAGCGGTGTGCAGAATGCCCTGAACGCTGGAGAAGTCACGTTGATAGACGTTTGGTTCGCGGATGATGCGTTGCATCATCGTCGGCGCGAGGAAGCCGAAATTTACGCGATACTGTTCAATGAGGTCAATCGCCCGCGCCGCGTCGAATTTTTCCATGAGGATGAGTGTGTGGTCTTGCATGAGTCCGTGATGTCCCCAACTGAACGGCGAGTTATGATAGAGTGGACCCGCGACGAGTTGTACCTGTTTGGCGCGCAAGCCTGAGCGTCCAAACTCCCAATCGGCGAGTGGCACGACGACCAGCGGGTTGGGGTCAACGATGATCTTCGAGCGTCCCGTCGAGCCGCCCGAACCAATGGACTTGCCGGGGTGCGGGATGCGGTCAGGATGAGGCGCGTCAGAGTAACTGTTAGCCTGATGCAAGTCTTGTAATGAGAGCGTTGGATATGAGACCTCTTGCCATTCGCTCACGACAAGGGTTGGCTTGCCGAGTTCGAGCATCTGATCGCGCTCACGATTCGGCAGATTGGCGCGCATGGGCAACACGAGCGCACCCAACTTCCATGCGGCGTACGTCGCCAGATAATGCTCAGGGCAATTCGGCAAGCCGACGACGACCAATGATTGCTCGTTGACATGATGCTCTGCAAACAAGCGCGCGATACGATTCGACGCGAGGTCGAGTTCACGATACGTGACGGTGCGATGCGCGCCTTCGATAGGCACGAAGATGAGCGCGGGCTTATCGGGATGCTCTGCCGCGAGCATGGAAAGACGGCGACCATAGGAGATTTTTTCTTGGGTAGGGGTAGCCATCATCAAACCTCACGCACCGCGCTAAACAACCGCCATTCTCCCGGCACATCGCCGCTCTTGGCATATTTGGTTTCGGAGGGCATAGGGTCTCCTTGCCGGTTCACGCATCAACAGTCAAGCCACAGACATTTCTTGCAATTTCGCTTGCACCAACAGGTTGAGCATCGTTTCAGGCGACACACCCCGTTGCTGCGCGATTTCCATTATTTTCACCGACAAGACTTGATCAACTGCGTAGTAAATCGTTTGCGATTGCAAGTCAACCTCGAACTCGGCAGGCGCAGTTTGTTCCCAGAAATCCGTCAAATCGTGTGTGTCCCAAAACTCGCCTATGGCTTGGTAAGACTGCGCTTGTGAGATTGTGCTTTTATTTTCGCTCATAGGTTTTCCTTTCCGCTTGCGACATGTCGCGCGCAGAAATAATCAAGGCGCAATGGTCTTGCTTGTGCACGAAGTAGATGATCAGATATCACCCTGCTTCGGTTTGCCCAAAGGCGGCGTACACATTTTCAGTAGGACGATACCCCTTTTCAACGAAGCGGAACCATGGCTGATTGCCCAAAACTTCCGCAATCTCAATCGGCTTGATGGCGTGCTTCGTTTCCAATTTTTCAACGATGTCTTCCAGCCAAATGATGCCCGTGATTTTCACTTATGCCTCTATGCTATCACTGATTTTTCATTGCGTGAATTATATCACGTCTCATGCCCTCATCATCGGCACCTTTATCCCCCGCTCCTTCGCAAACGCAATTGCCTCTGGATACCCTGCATCCACATGCCGCGCGACACCCATGCCAGGATCTGTCGTCAGCACGCGCTCCAAGCGTCGCGCCGCTTCGGGCGTGCCATCGGCGACGATGACTTGCCCCGCGTGAATGCTGTAGCCGATGCCAACGCCACCGCCGTGATGAATGGACACCCATGTCGCGCCGCCCACTGCGTTGATGAGCGCGTTGAGCAGGGGCCAATCGGCAATCGCATCCGACCCATCGCGCATCGCTTCCGTCTCGCGGTTCGGGCTGGCGACGGAGCCGCTGTCGAGGTGGTCACGCCCAATTACGATGGGCGCTTTCACCTCGCCTTTTGCGACCATGTCGTTGAACTTCAACCCCGCCAACGCGCGCTCGCCATAGCCCAGCCAACAGATGCGCGCAGGCAATCCCTGAAACTCAATTTTCGCTTGCGCCATCGTCAGCCAACGACGCAAGTGTTCATTGTCTGGAAAGAGCTGCCGGATGGCGCGGTCCGTGACATAGATGTCTTGCGGATCGCCCGAGAGCGCGACCCAACGGAAGGGCCCCTTGCCCTCACAGAACAACGGGCGAATGTACGCAGGCACGAAGCCCGGATAATCGAACGCATTCGTCACACCTGCATCGTACGCGCGCTGCCGCAAGTTGTTGCCGTAGTCGAAGACGACGCTGCCCTTTGCCTTCCATGCCAACATCGTCCGCACATGCGCCGCCATCGAGTCCATCGCGCGTTGCTTGTATGTGTTGGGGTCACGCTGACGCAGCTCGGTTGCTTCTGCGAGCGTCATGCCCGCGGGGATGTAGCCATATAACACATCATGCGCCGAAGTCTGATCGGTCACGACATCAGGCACAACCTTGCGCGCCTCCAATTCAGGTAGAATCTCTGCTGCATTGCCAATCAACCCCACCGACCACGCCTCTTTCGCTTTTCGTCTTTCTTCCACCCACGTCATCGCCTCTTCAAGATTATCGGTGATGGCATCCACTTGTCGCAACGCATGACGCCGTTCCGCACGCCACCGATCCACCTCGACGATGAGACCGACGCCCTCGTTCAATGTGATAGCGAGCGGCTGCGCGCCGCCCATCTCGCCGAGTCCCGCCGTGACGACGAGCTTGCCCTTGAGACTGCCCCAACCGTTTTGTCGCGCGAGCGCGCCAAACGTCTCATACGTGCCTTGCAGAATCCCCTGTGTGCCGATGTAAATCCAACTGCCCGCCGTCATCTGCCCATACATGATGAGACCTTCGCGCTCCCAGCGATCAAAGTTCTCTTGCGTCGCCCACTTGGGGACAATGTTGCTGTTGG
Organism: uncultured Anaerolineae bacterium; assembly: GCA_964509505.1. Classification (GTDB taxonomy): domain Bacteria; phylum Chloroflexota; class Anaerolineae; order JACRMK01; family JACRMK01; genus CAZDYP01. The sequence goes on from CAZDYP010000014.1 coordinate 28,526, forward strand.
CGAGCAACACGCGCGGCGCGTCGGTGTGTGTGCGAAAGACGGCGACGGGCTTGCCCGATTGCACCAACAAGGTTTCATCAGGTTCGAGCTGGCGGAGCGATTCGAGAATCGCAGCGAAGCATTCCCAGTTGCGCGCCGCCTTGCCGCGTCCGCCATAGACGATGAGGTTATCGGGATCGAAGGCGACTTGTGGATCGAGATTGTTTTGAATCATGCGGTACGCCGCTTCGATTTGCCAATTTTTGCATGTGAGTTGTGTGCCGCGGGGGGCTTGGGTTTTGCCAGTCATCTTTCACCTCAGATTAGAAACTCCATCGGAGATTTGCTGACGCGAGTAAACTTCACCGATTTTGAATGATTGGGTTGAGATAGTTGTTCATCTCCTGTTATGTGAATGGATTGTCATTGACGCTCATCACCACGCATGTTACAATCGTCTCACCTTCAACAGGAGGCGTACTATGAGCGAAACCGTGACCGCGATTTACGAGCAAGGCGTGCTGCGCCCACTCACGCCGTTGGATTTGCCTGAACATGAGGAAGTGCAAATTCAGATTATTACGCCACGTCCCCATACGAAAACTACGGAAAAACAACGTGCGCGCCAAGTGTTGTTAGCTGCAGGTGTGATTCGACCACATCCAACCATCAAACAGGAGCAACCCATTTCGGAAAGTCGGCTAGCCAGTGCAGCTAGGTCATTGGCTAAAGCAGGTCCTCTTTCTGATGTCATCATCACCGAAAGAGACGAGCGATGACCACATATTACCTCGACACCAATGCGCTCATCAAACGCTATGTGCAAGAAACGGGCACAGACTGGATAAAGTCGCTGATGGCACCAGACGCGAGCAACATGCTCATTGCGCCACAGACTATGAGTTTGCCGAATTGAATGAGGCTGTCATCCATCTCGCGCGTGCTTTGCTCGACCGTCATCCTTTGCGTGCTTACGATGCCGTGCAATTGGCTTCGGCTATTAGGTCAAATCAAGTGTTGCTTGATGAGGGCTTGCCCTCATTAGTTTTTTTGTCGGCAGATAACCGCTTAATATCTGTCACCATGGCTGAATCGCTTAGTACCGATAACCCCAACTTACATCCATAGCTGTCTCTTTCTCTTGAATCTTCAAGCATCATAAAAACCAAATCCTCTCAAAGGATTATAACCCCATGAGAGGATTTTTTGATTTCAACCCATATTGCTTGCTCTTGGCTATCTGCTATCCGCCATTTGCCATCCGCCACGTTACGTGCCTATCCGCCCAGATACATCTTGCGCACGCGCTCATCGTTCAGCAACGCTTGCCCTGCGCCTTCGTACTTGTTGCGCCCCAGCTCCAACACATACGCGCGATGCGCGATCTCCAACGCGCGCGCGGCATTCTGCTCGACGATGGCGAGCGTCAGCCCTTGCGCTTTGAGCAGCAGCAATTGCTCGAACACCATATCCACGAACTTCGGCGCGAGACCGAGCGACGGCTCGTCGAGCAACATCATCTGCGGATTGGTCATCAACGCGCGCCCAATCGAGAGCATCTGTTGTTCGCCGCCGCTCATGGTGCCGGCCAATTGGTTGCGCCGTTCTGCCAAGCGCGGAAACAACTCCAAGATACGCGCGAGGGTTTGCGCGCGCGTTGGCGCGTCACGCACGGTGAACGCGCCCATCTCCAGATTTTCGAGCACGGTCATGCGCGGAAAGACGATGCGCCCTTGCGGTACGTACGCCAGTCCGAGTGTGACGAGCTGATCGGTGCTGGCGCGCGTGATGTCGCGCGCGTTGAATGTGACGCATCCCTGCGAGGGTTTGAGGAAGCCCATGATCGTTTTCAACACGGTGGATTTGCCTGCGCCGTTCGGACCGATGATTGCCACGACTTCGCCCGCGTTGACGCGCAACGAGACGCCTTGCAACACGTCGAACTTGCCATAGCCGACGGAGATGCCGTCAAAGTTCAAGAGAGCATGGTCGGCGTCGGTCACTTTGTTCCCTCGTTTCTCCGTCCAAAATACGCCTCCAACACGCGCTCGTTGTTCTGCACCACAGCGGGCGCGCCTTCGGCGATTTTCTCGCCCATGTCGAGGACGATGATTTTCTCGCACAGCGACATGATAATCGTCATCGCATGGTCAATGATGAAGAACGTCTTGCCCTCGCCTTGCAATTGGCGAATGAGCGCGACCAGCTGCTGCTGCATCGTCGGATTGACGCCTGCGAAAGGTTCGTCCAACATGATGAGCGATGGGTTGAGCATGAGGACGCGCGCAAACTCCAACAACTTTTGCTGACCGTACGACGTATCGGCGGCGAATTTCTCGCGCAAGTCCCACAGCTTCACCAAACGCAACAATGCCTCCGCGCGCGCGCGCGTTTGCGCCGACGAGCGCCCACGCGCGACGACGAGCATGTTCTCCCACAACGTCAGTTGCCCGAAGACGCGCGAAATCTGAAAGGTGCGCCCCACACCTGCTTGCGCGATGCGATGCGAGGGCCAGCGTGTGATGTCCGTCCCAGCGAAATACACGGCGCCGCCGTCTGCATTCAACACGCGCGTAATCAGGTTGAACGCCGTCGTCTTACCCGACCCATTCGGTCCAATGAGCGCAGTAATGGAACCCGAGGTCACCTCAAACGAAGGTTCATTGACGGCGGTGAGTCCGCCAAAATTTTTCTTGAGTTTGACGATGCGGAGAATAGCAGTGGACATGGTTTATGGCGCTACGCCCCTCGTCCCTGTGCGAGCCCGCGTGTTTTCATCACACTGATGATGCCACCCGGCAAGGCGAGGACAATGAGAATGATGAGGGTGCCATACGCGGCCTGATGAAATTCGGGCAAGCGCGCCCAAAACAGTTCGGAGAGGATATTGAGCAGCACGCCGCCGATGATCGGACCCGTGACGGTGCCAATGCCGCCGAACATCGTCATGATGACCATGCCGACGGACAGAATCGAGCGAAACACCGAGTTTGGATCAATGTAACTGAGCGACCACGCATAGAAGCCGCCGACGAGTCCGGGGAAGAACGCGCTGAGAGCAAACGCCGTGACCTTGTGCGTCGTCGTGTTAATGCCCATGACGGATGCTGCTTGCTCGTCTTCGCGGATGGCCAGCAGACGCAACCCAAAGGGTGAGGTGATGAGCTTGTATGACAAGCCGATGACCACAAGCATCGTTGCGCCCATCGCGTAGTAGATGTCGTTGATGGCAAGGACGGGCGGCAAGTTCAAGCCTGAACCGCCCTTCGTCACCTCGACCCAGCTCGCCGCGACAATCTCGAAAGCGGCGGCGAGCCCCAGCATCGAGATGGCAAAATACGGTCCGCGCAATCGCAACAAGATGAACCCCAAAGGCAGCGAAACGAGCGTCGCCAACAACGCGCCAAGCAACGACGCCAGCAGCCAATGCAGCTTCCAATGGATGATGGCGAGCGCCGCCGTGTATGCGCCCAAGCCAAAGAACGCCGAATGCCCAAACGACACGTAGCCCGTGTAACCTGAGATGATGTTCCAACTCGATGCCAGCGAGACGTACATGAACGTCAGCATGAAAAAGCGCACATAGTATGCAGAGGCGAAAAACGGCAGCGCGGCAAATACAAGCAGCAATAGCACGAGGCTAAGGTGAACGAGACGTTGACGAGACATGTGGTTACTTTATTCTTCCACCACGCGCATCAAGCCCCCAGGCCGCACCAAGAGGAAGATGATGAGCGTAAAGTACACGACAGCTTCCGCGACTTGCGTGTTGAGCCAAAAGCCGCTCAACGCTTCGACGACGCCGATGACGAGCGCGCCGATGAACGCGCCCAGAAAGCTGCCGAGCCCGCCGACCACAACGATCGTGAATGCGCGCAACAGCGTGCCGGGACCCGCGCCCGGCGTGACAGGCAAGAACGTGACCAGCAACGTGCCTGCTGCGCCCGCCATCGCCGCTGCCAACGCAAACGTGAGGACGCGCACGCGCGCGACGTTGATGCCGCACACGCGCGCCATCTCGCTGCTTTGCGCCGTCGCGCGAATGGCTTTGCCCCAGCGCGTGCGTTGCAAGAACAGCCACACCGCAAGGCTGAGGAGCAGCGCGGCGATGAACGCAATGCCGCGCGAGCGCGAAATGGAAATGCCCATGATTTCGATGCCGCCCGTGAAATAGGGCACCGAGCGATAGTTGGCGGTGAAAAAGAATAAGCCGAGGTTAATGAGGAGAATGGACAGCCCCCACATCAAAATCAACGACATGAGCGGCTCGCGTCCAACGACGCGCCGCACCAGCGTCGCTTGCAATGCGCCGCCGACGACGAACAACACAGGTGCAGAGACCAACAACGTGAGCAATGGGTTCAACTCGAATTGGTCGTGGATGAAGAACGTGAGATACGCGCCCATGATCATCAAGTCGCCATGCGCGACGTTGACGACGCGCATCACGCCGAAGATGAGGTTCAGCCCTGCCGCCGCCAGCGCATACACGCCGCCGAGCAGCAAGCCGCCGACGATGAGTTGAGCGAGGATGGTCAGATCCATTGTCGAGTGTCAAGCGTCAAGGGTCATGGAGCATGGGTCACGCGCCAACGGTCATGGGTCACCTCCCAACTTGGCACATGACACATGACACTTGACGCTTGACCCTTGACGCTTGCTATTTCGTTTAGCGCGCGTTCCATGCAGGCATCGGCAAAATGGGTTGCGCTTCGGCCACGCTGGCGGGCCAGACCAGCACGCGCTTGCCCTTTTGCCATTGCACCAGATACGACGCTTTGGCGATTTGCGCGCCTGTCGCATCTACTTTATAAGCGCCATAGATCGTCGTTGCTTCCATCGTCGCCAAAGTATCGCGCAGTTTCTCGTTGTCAACGGCTTTGATTTTCTCGATGGCTTGCTGCAAGAGCTGTGCGGCCGCGTAACCACCCGCTGCATGATAACCCGGCTCGTAGCCATACTTCGCCTTGTAAGCGTTGACAAAGTCGCTGACGCCCTTCAAGCCTGGCTCCCATTGCGTCGCGCCGTAAATGTAATCAGCGTCGGCTTTGAGCGTCGCATTGAAGTCGGGCAGCGCGGGACCGACAGTCAACGCCATGATCTTCGGCGCCCAGTTCAAGTCTTTGCTTTGGCGCACAAGCAGCGTCGCATCTTCGCCATACGTGCCGCCCAACAACACATCGGGATTGAGTGCCTTGATCTTCGTCAGCATCGGCGAGAGGTCTTTCACGTCGCGCCCATATTCTTCTTCGAACACGACGGTCATGCCTGCGGCTTTTGCCTTCTCCTTCGCGCTCTTGATGGCGTCTTTGGCAAAGGCGCTGTTCTCGTTGACGGCGGCGACGGTCTTGTAGCCTTGCTTCTTCGCCAAGTCAATCGCGCCGTCAAGATAAAATGGCGCCAGCGTGTAGATGCCGAAGACGTACTTGTAGCCGCGCGTCCAAATGCCCGTCTCCGATGCGCCGGCTGCAATCATTGGATACTTGTACTTTTCGGTAACGGTGCTGGCTGGCAATGTCACAGGGCTGGAGTAAGGACCGAGAATCAAATCCACTTTGTCTTCGGTGATGAGCTTCTCGTACAACTTCGCGGAAGTTTCAGGGTCGGATTTGTCGTCGTAGATGACAAGCTCGACTTTGCGCCCCAGCAAGCCGCCCTTGGCGTTGATCTGTTCTTCCCACAACTTGTAGCCGTTTTGTTCTTCCTTGCCCGTGCGGTCATAGCGCCCCGTCAGCGACAACGATGCGCCGATGCGAATGGGCTTCGCTGGTGTGGGCGCCACAGTCGGCGCGGCAGTCGGTGCGGCAACAACGGGTGTAGCTGTCGCCGTCGTAGGCGCGGCTGGCGGTGGAACGGCGGTGGGTGTGGCTGGCGCGGTTGTGGGTGCACACGCCACCAGAAGCGCCGTCAAAGCCAACAACACACAAGCCATGATTCTTTTCATTTGCTCCTCCTCATTTATGAGCTAGGTATGATTTGCGACAAGCGGTTTATACCCTACACGGCTTGGCTTGTCAACCGCTTTTCTACTCATGCCTCGCAATTGTTTGTCTCTGCGAGAACCATTGCCACCCCAGCACCATCGCAAACAGCGCCAACCCCACGAGATCCCAATTGACCGCGGGGTAAATCAACAGCAAGCCAGCGACGACGAGGACGGCGCGCTCCCACCAACGCGTTGGGCGCAGGAGCCATCCGCCCACGCCCGTCGTCAGCGCCGTGATACCGACCAGCGCGGTGATGGCGGCGAAGACGATGTTCGCAGGGTCGCCCACCAACAGCAAGCCCACACCCTCGGGCGCGAGCGTGAACATGAACGGGACGATAAACGCGGGCAACGTATATTTCCACGCCATCATCATCGTCTTGTAGGGATTGCCTCCCGTGATAGCGGCGGCGGCAAAGGGCGACAAACCTACGGGCGGCGACACTTCGGACAGCAAGGCATAATAGAAGATGAACATGTGCGCGGCAAAATCAGGCACGCCCATCTTGACCAAGGCGGGAGCTGCCATCACAGCGGCGATGATGTATGAGGCGGTGATGGGTAACGCGAGCCCCAACACCCACACGGCGGCCGCCGTATAAATCAAGCCGAGCAACAGATTGGAGCCAGCGAAATCAATGATGATACCCGACAGTTTGAGTCCGAGTCCCGTCAACGTGAACACGCCAATGATGATGCCTGCGGCAGCGCACGTGGCGACCACTGAGAGGATTTGCTTCGCGCCCGATTCAAGCGCGTGCCACAACCGCGCGGGCGTCAATCGCGTCTCAGTGCGTAGATAACTCAAGGCAAATGCAACGACGCTCGCCCAAAACACCGAGAGAATCGCGGTGAAGCCGCCGACCATGAAGATGACGATGGTGAACAGCGACGAGAGATGATAGCCATATTTGAACAAGAGCTCACGCAGCGGCGGCGTTTCAATCTGCACTTCTTTGATGCCGAATTTGTGCGCGTCGAGTTCGATCATCAGGAAAATCGCAGCGTAATAGAGCAGCGTCGGCACCAGCGACATCGCAATCACTTGCAGATAACCGATCTTGAGGAACTCGGCGATGATGAACGACGCCGCGCCCAACACGGGCGGCGACAACACCGCGCCGATGCCGCCCGCCGACAACATGCCGCCCGCTGATTCTTTGTCGTAGCCTGCCTTCTTGAGCAGCGGATACGCAATCGAGCCAAGCGTGACCGTCGTCGCCACGCCGCTGCCTGAGGGGCCCCCAAGCAAGAACGAGGCGAGCGTAACGACGCGACCTGGGCCCGTGCGCTTACGCCCCAACGCCGCGAACGAAAAGTCCACGAAGAATTTGCCCGCGCCCGAATAGTCGAGCAGCGCGCCATAGATGGTGAACAAGATGATGAACGACGACGACACATCGAGCGGCACGCCAAAGATGCCTTCGAGCGTCATGTACATGTGGCCGACGAGCCGATCCACTTCGTAGCCACGATGCCCAAACACGCCGGGCAAATCGAACGGAATCGAGCCGCGCGTGCCTGTCAAGCCATACATCAAGAAGATGACGACGAGCGCCGCCAGATGCCAGCCGACGCTGCGGCGCACCGCTTCCAGAATCAGCAAGATGAGCAAGCCGCCAAAGACGATATCGTTGGTGTTGGGCAACGCCGAACGATAGATGAACTGGTCGAAGTCCACGAAGATGTAGCCGACGGCGACGAGGCTCAACACGGCGAGGCAGCTGTCGGTCACGCCAAGTCGTTTGCGCCAATCGTTGTTGGCAGTGCGCGCGGGGTACAACAGGAAAACCAACACCAGACCAAACAGCAAATGGATACCGCGCATCATTTGTGCTGGCACGACGGCGAGCGCGCTATACAACGCGAAGACCGACATGCCAACGGCGATGCACGCGATGCCGATGCCGAGCGGTCCGCTCAGCGTGCGCGTCGCGCCTTCAAACTGTTCGACAAGCTCTTCGATCTGTTCCTGATTGATGAGGGGCGTCGTTTCTTTTTCAGCAACGACAATGGGTTGGGAGGGCATCTATAGTTCCTTTTGCCAACATGATACTATGCTCAAAAACATTCGCCAATGCGTGCGACACGCCTCACTTTCACGACCAACACCGTTCCCTCCGCGAACTGTTGTGACAACGCCCATTCGCGCCCACGCGGTTGCCGCACGATCAACCGTTGCTCGCCGCGCGGGCTCACCTTCAAGCGCACTTGCTCATACGCTTGCGCCACAGGAGCGCCCTCGGCGAGACCATCATGCACCCGATAATTTTTGATGCCGTAATAATCCAGGACGATGGGCGCGCTTTGCACTTGCGCGACGTGAATGCGATCGGGCTCGAGCGACCACGTCTCTGTGACCAACACGCCGTAAATCGAATTGCGCGAGACGTAGTGGCTGATAGCAGCTGGCGGATGGCTAATAGCAAACAGCGGATAGCGGATAGGTTCACACAAGACGACGATGTTTGTTTCTGCGTCACGCACTTCCAAGACAGAAATGGGGCTTAGCGCGAACGCCAGCCCCATGGAAGCGAGTAAAAAAGCCAACGAGGAGATGAGTAAACGGGGAAATGGGAAAACGGAGAAAGGGGGAAATAAGGCACGACTCACATTATCCATTCTACGTCTCCCTTGTCTCCTCGCTGACTCATTCCCCGTTCCTCGTTTACTCACTTCACCGTGAGGCCCTTCTCCGCATAGAACTTGATCGCGCCGGCGTGGAATGGAATCGGCGAACCGACGGTAGCTTGCGGCAGCCCAAATCGCTTTGCCTCAGCATGAATCAGAGCCACATCGCTTTGCTTATCCACCATCATCTTCAAGATGTCGTACGCGAGGCTCGCATCGAACTTCTCGTTGACGGCGAGCAAATTCGCGGTGCCTGCCACATCCACATCCGCCTCTTGTCCTTGATACGTGCCTTTGGGAATCGTCAGCTTGAAATAGAACGGACCATATTTTTCGTTCATCTTGGCAATCGCATCGCCACTGCCAATGAAACGTATCTTCTGCCCGGGCGTCGCCGCGAGATCAAGCACGGCGGCGGTCGGCAGACCACCATCCCAGAAGAACGCATCAATCTTCTTGTCCTTCATCGCGCCGGCGGACTCCGCCACACCGAGCCGCTCGCGCTTGATGTCCGTCTCGGGATTGATGCCAACCGCTTCCAGCACCCGGTTGGCTTTGATTTCGGTGCCACTGCCGGCCGCGCCGACGCTGACACGCTTACCCTTCAAATCAGCCGCTGTCTTGATGCCCGACTCTTCGGTCGCGACGATGTGCATGTAGTTCGAATACAACACGGCTAACGCGCGTACAGGCACTTTGCCTGTATCCTTGAATGAACCGCGTCCTTCCAACGCATCATACGCCGTATCCGCCAACACGAAGGCGAGGTCGGCTTTGCCCGATTGAATCAGTTTCATGTTGTCAACGGATGCAGCGGTCACTTCGGCGCTAGCCTCGACGTTGGTTACGTTCTTGCTGATGAGCGAGGCGAGACCGCCGCCGTATGGATAATAGACGCCGCCCGTGCCGCCCGTGACAATCGAGAGGCGTGTCTTGGGACGTGTGGTTGCGGCAGGGGTTGGGGTAGGTTGCGGCGCCGCGGTGGGCTGCGCAGCGGGCGCTTGCGTCGCTGCGGGTGCGCGTGTTGCCGTCGCAACGGGTGCGGCTGTCGGTGTGGGGGGCGGCGGCGTAGGTCCGCACGCCAGCAAGCAGAGCGTTAAGCCGCACAACAAAACAACCTGTTTCTTTTTCACGTTTGCTCCTCCTGAAAAATATGGGGCTGCTGACTTTGATGTAGGAGACGTCGCCCGACGCCTCCTATGCAATTTCTACACCAAAGTCAGTAGAGCCCAAAATATTTAAGCGAACGGGCAGGCAATATACAACGAAGGTCACGGATTGTCAACGCACAAACTCATGCTTTGAGACCTATCACCAACCGCGCCATCAAATTCGATTCGTCGCGCGGATGTCGTTCAGCAAGGGGTATCTCTGGGCCCGTGTCTAGCAGATACGCCACATGCAAGTACACTTGTGGGCTGATGAGAATTTCTCCGCCGCCCGCGCCGTTGCAATAGCGCGAGGCGATGTCCACCGTTTCGCCGACCAGCGTATATTCCATGCGTTCAGGCGAACCGAGAAAGCCATGAATCGCTTCGCCTGTGTGAATGCCGATGGCGATGTCGCACGCGGAGCGACGCCTCATCCGCCAACTATCCGCCAACGCTCGCATCACCTGTTGCATCTCCAACGCCGCCGACACCGCTTTGAACCATTGGTTGTCGTCGGGTTCAGGGCTGCCAAACACCGCGATAATCGAATCACTCACGTATTTGTCCACCGTGCCATCGTATTTGAAGATGATCGGCACCAATGCGCTGAACATATCGTTAAGCAACAACACCAGCTCGTCGGGGCGCAGCTCGTCTGTCAACTCTTGGACGCGGCGCACGTCAGTCACCAAAATCGTCACCGGATTGACCGTGCGCCCGCCGAGCCACAAACTGCCGCGCTCGTCTAGTTCGTGTATCAGCCGTTCCGCGACTTTGGGAGAAAAATGGCGCAACAAATTGGCGCGCACTAATTCCGAGCGATGCAGCTCGGCTTGCAAAGCGTGGTTCTTGACGTACATCCCTACCTGATTCGCGAGCGCCAACATCAAGCGCAAGTCACCTTCTTCAAACGCATCGGGAGTGCTGGTGTTATCAACATAGAGCACGCCTTGTATTTCATCCTTCCAGATGAGCGGCGCGTACATCGCCGCTTGGGTACCGTGCCGTGAGAGACTAGTCGTAAGCATAGCCGTTATCAGCGATTGGTCAATGCGCCAAATGAACGCTTCCCGTTTCTCAATCGCGCGGTGCAACAAACTGCGACTGGCGGTGGGCGTGTTGCTTTCGGGCAGACTGCCATTGAACACGAGCTCATCGCCCTCGCGCAAAAATAAGCCGCAGCGCTCGGCGCCCGGAATCGCTTGTTGCACGTGCTTGTTCACGACGTTGGCTAATTGTCCAAAGGCTTGTAACGCGCTTAAAGCCGTGTCCAATTCGTAGAAAGCGGTGAGACGACGGCGCACGGCTACCAGCGACAACATGCCAGGTTTTTTCTCTTGGGGAATGATGAGATCTTGTTTAGGTTCAGCTGCGATCACCGTAGAAGTGAGGTCGCCAGCGGGCGGGTGTTCTTCGAGGTCAGGCGGCACGATGACCTCAACGCGCGTTTCGCCCACCAGGATCACATCGCCCACATTGAGTTTCGTTTTAGCGGCGATGCGCTGCCCATTAACCCACGTGCCATTTCTGCTGTTGCGATCTTCGACCCAATAATTGCTGCCGTCATAGGCGATGAGCGCGTGGTGATGTGATACGCGCATATCAGGATACAAATCGAGCCCTTGATTTGTCTCCAACACGCGCCCGATGAGGACGCTATTGGTTGTGGCGGTAAAGGTGCCATGGGGATCTCGTGGTCCTGAAAAATGGATAATCATGGTGGCTTGCTCCTTGCCGAAAACCTAGTCAACTGAGCATGAGACGCTATCCACGCTACTGCGTTGCAGAAACAGGAGCCGCCCTTGGCTCTGGAAAACGGAGATATTGGAGCGGCGCGATTAGGCAGTGAACCTCGAATCTCTCAGCTCGCAGCTCCCATCTCTTAATAGGCTCCCCAATGTTTGAGCTGCTCATCGCTGATGCCGAAGAAGTGTGCAAATTCATGCGCGACCGTATGGCGGATTTGGGCGCGCACCTCGTCGGCGCTGGCGCACATTTGCTCGATGGGCCCGCTGAAAATGGTGATCTTATCAGGCAGCACCAAACCATAGCTCGTATTGCGCTGCGTCAACGGCACGCCTTCATACAAGCCCAATAATGTCTGGCCGGGCGGCACGTTCAGTTGTTGCAACTGTCGGTGCGAGGGCCAGCGCTCGACCACGACCTCGACATTATCGAGCCGGGTGGCGATGGGCTCAGGCAATGAGTCAATGGCTTCGGCGACGAGTTGCTCAAATTGAGCGGGAGTCAGTCGCATAGTCGTTAGTCGCTAGTCGCTAGTCGTTAGCGACTACTTCAGTTTTTTAGCGATGTCGTTACGGTGCATGATGTCATGCAAATACAAAATTTTCAGCAGCCCCTCGACGGTCTTCTCGCCCCAGACGGCGTGTGTGCCTTTGTGCGCGCACTGCGGGGCGGTGATAGCGCTGAGCGTGTCCAGCGTGATTTGTCGCGCTGCCCTGAGCTCCGCCATGCGTGTTTCCCACGTCTGCCCTTGTCGTTTGCCGACAGCTTCTGCGTTCCACGAATTCAAATCAAAGGCGTGCGTATCGGGTGGTCGTTGCTGCGCGCCATCATGTTGCAAGACCTCGCGCAAAAAGCGCACGTTCTCCTGTTCGGCGGCGGCCAGATGCGATACGAGGTCGTACAAGTTCCAGCCTTCTTCATAAATCAACGCTTGGCGCTGCGTTTCATTGGCTGATTCCAACACACTCAACAACTTCGCGCGCTCATTCTGCAATTTGTCGGCAATAAGTTTGAGTTCAGGTAGCATACATATCGCTCCAATATAGGCTGAGAAATTATTTCAGCACAAGACACAAAGAAGGCGCGAAGAACACAAAGAAAAAAAATCACCCCCCCTCCAACTTCCAGCCTCCAATCTCTCTCAGCCAATTTCGCTCAACTTCACGGGACGATTCTCGTCATACGACTTGCGCGCCGCCAGCCCCATCACAACGGGCGCGCGACCATCCGCGCCCGTGACGGGTACAGGTTTATCATGCAGCACGGCATCCACGAACGCGGTCAATTCGTTGACGAAGCTTTCGTGGTAGCGCTCAAGGAAGAAGTAGAGTGGCTTGTCTCGATGAATGCTTGTCCCATCGCTAATGACCGCGCTGTTCGGATAAAGGTTGTCGGTGCGAATGCTGCCTTTGCTGCCCAATACCTCCAGCCGCTGGTCATAGCCATAGACGGCTTTGCGACTGTTATCAATCGTGCCAATCAAACCATTGTGGAATTTCAACACTATCAACGCCGTATCCAAATCGCCCGCCTCGCCAATGGCAGGGTCAACGCGCACGGCAGCAGCGACATACACTTCTACAACGTCATCGCCCGCAAGGAAACGCGCCATGTCGAAATCGTGAATGGTCATGTCGAGGAAGATGCCGCCTGACACGCGCACATACTCGAGGGGCGGCGGCGCAGGATCGCGGCTGATGATGTGCAGCAAATGCGGCTCGCCAATCTCACCATTGGCAATGGCGTGACGCACGCGCGCAAAGTTCGCATCGAAGCGGCGATTGAAGCCGACCTGCAACTGCACGCCTGCGTGCGCGACGGCGGCGAGCGCGCGGTCAATTTTCGCAAGCGTCAAATCAATCGGTTTTTCACAGAAGATGTGCTTGCCTGCTTGCGCCGCTTCGGCGATGATGGTGGCATGTGTAGGCGTCGCCGAACAAATCAGCACAGCTTGCACCGCACGGTTCTCCAGAATTGCGTGATAATCGCTCACGACCGATGGGATACGACAGCGTTCGGCGACTTGTCGCGCGGCGAGCTCGTTGATGTCCGCGATCATCGCTACGTGCGCTTGTGGAATGCGAAACGCAAGATTATGCGCGTGCAAGCTGCCGATGCGCCCCGCGCCAATGACGCCAATGTTGAGAGGTTTGTCCATAGTGATAAAGTTTTCAGTATCCAGTAGTCAGTGAGCAGTGAGCAGTAATCCGTGAACAGTGACCACCGATTACTGAACGCTGATTATTGAATACTGTTCCCCGTTGATCGTTCACTACAAGAAGAATCGTTCTTTCTTCACTGCACCCTCGTATGCACTGCGCGCTTGCTGCACGCTCTCCAGCTCCGAGACTTCCGCAATCGGCACATCCCACCACGACTCGTAGCTGGGCACACGCTGTTCGCGGTCGGTTTCCACGACAATGACGGTCGTCTGTTTTTGGTCACGCGCTTCGACCAACGCCGCTTTGAGCGCGACGAGGGTTGGCGCGACGATGACATACGCGCCGAGGCTGCGCGCATTCGCCGCGTAGTCCACGGGCAAGGGGGCGCCGTCGAGCTGCCCCGATTGCGCGTTGCGATAGCGATAATGCGTGCCGAAGCCGCCGCTGCCAATTGAAGCGGACAAGCCCCCAATGCTGGCGAAGCCATGATTGACCAGCAAGACGATGTTGAGCTTAATGCCTTCTTGCACCGCCGTCACGATTTCTTGCGACATCATCAAGTATGAGCCATCGCCGACCATCACATACACTTCGCGCTCAGGCGCAGCCATTTTGACGCCCAGCCCACCTGCGATTTCGTAGCCCATCGTCGAGTAGCCATATTCGAGATGATAGCCCTTCGGGTCGCGCGTGCGCCACAGCTTGTGCAAGTCGCCGGGCAAGCTGCCTGCCGCGCACATCACCACATCGTGTGGGCGCGAGATTTCGTTGACTGCGCCGATGACCTCGCCTTGACTCAATGGCACGCCATGTTCGAGCTGATAGAGGCGTTCGACTTCTTCATCCCATTCCTGGTTGAATTGCGCTGCCCGTACGCGATAGTCTTTCGACGTTTGCCAACCTGTCAGCGCCACGCTCAACTCTTCGAGCGTTACGCGCGCATCGCCCGTGAGCGGAAGCGCCGCATGTTTGAACGCGTCGAACTCCGCGATGTTGAGGTTGATGAAATGCACGTTAGGATTTTGGAAGGCGGTCTTCGAGGCAGTGGTGAAATCGGAATAGCGTGTGCCGATGCCGATGATGAGGTCGGCTTCGCGCGCCATGAGGTTCGCGCCGCGTGTGCCCGTCACGCCGAGCGCGCCGAGCGCGAGCGGATGATTGTATGGCAACGCGCCTTTGCCCGCTTGCGTCTCGCCGACGGGAATGCCCGTCTGCTCGACAAATTTTTTCAACGTGTCGGTCGCTTCGCTGTACAACACGCCGCCGCCCGCGATGATGAGCGGTGCTTGGCTTTGGCGAATGAGTTGCGCGGCGCGTTGCAATAACGTCGCATCGGGGCGCGGGCGCGCAATCGTCCAGACACGCTTCTCAAACAATGCGGCAGGATAAGTGTAGGCTTCGGCTTGCGTGTCTTGCGGCAGTGCGAGTGTGACCGCGCCCGTTTCTGATGGCGACGTGAGAACGCGCATCGCTTCAGGTAAGGCGGTGATCGCTTGATCGGGGCGATTCAAGCGATCCCAATAACGCGAGACGGGTTTGAACGCATCGTTCACGGAAATGTCTTGCGAATAGGGTTGTTCGAGCTGTTGCAAAACGGGCGCGACGTTGCGCCGCGCGAAGATGTCGCCGGGCAAGAGCAACACGGGCAAGCGATTGACCGTCGCCATCGCTGCGCCCGTGACCATGTTCGTCGCGCCAGGTCCGATGGAGGTGGTGCAAGCAAAGGTGCGCAGACGATTGTGCATCTTCGCAAACGCGGCGGCGGTATGCACCATCGCTTGCTCGTTGCGAGTTTGGTAGTAGCGGAAGTCGGGATATTGTTGCAACGCTTGCCCGATACCCGCGACGTTGCCATGCCCGAAGATGCCGAAGCAGCCCGCAAAGAAGGAGTGCGCGTGTCCGTCACGTTCAACGTATTGGTTCTGCAAAAAGCGGATGATGGCTTGTGCCAGCGTAAGGCGGAGGGTGTGAGACATAGTGATTCTCTTTGAAGTTGAAGTTGGGGTTACGGACGTAGGTGGTGAATTCCATTAAGAAAATATGCGTTGCTGAATGTCTGACCAGACTTGCAAATGTTCGCGTTTGATGCCGCCGCCTCGCCGGAAATCTTCTGCCAGCAATTGAGTATAGCTGTCAACAAAAGATTCGGGGACGCTGACTAAACGCAGATAGTATTTCAAAGAAGGTATCACGCCATTGAGCATAAATTGGCACGGATGTGATTTACGGATACGCGCGATAGTCGCATCAACCGCTGCGGGGTCTTTGATGTTTGGCTCGGCTGTGGTCAGGATGTAGTAGCGTCTGATTTTATGCCGCTTGATTTTACGGTGAGCATCATTCAACATGTCAGCTGTGATGGGTTTGTTATGTTTGACTTCAACCGCCTCGAAACAACTGCCGTCACGGTTGAGCACTTCGATGTCGCCCAATGCCTGTGAGCGAAAGTCAGGTGAAGTGTGATATGCTAACGGGGCGAGGCTTTTTCCGGCGTAACGCTTTACATCACTCATGAGTAACTGGTAGATGGCGTACATAGCCAGCACGGGAATGCGCGCGCCGCCGCGTGAATTGTATGAGTAATGAATATGTTGGGTCAGCGCTTCAATCACATTAGCAATTGAAGATTCGCTTGATTGAGACTTATCTGACAGCAAAGTTTCATCTGTAGCTGAACTTTCAACCATGAGGGCCAATAACGCATTCAACCATGGGGAGGCAAGGTCTGACTGTGTTTGCAAGCCGTCCAAAAGATTCAGGAATGCCGCTTTGAGTTCGGCAGTTTGTATTCGACCCGGATAATCGAAGGTGTAAGGGTGAGGTTGCTCTAATGAGCGCGTCAGCCATGCGCTTTCAGCCATCGCATAGTGGGGGAAATGTTGTTTGAGAAAAGGAGTTACATAGCGCGTGTCGAATCCCCTACCTGAATAGCCGTTAGGTAATTGCTCTTGATGATAGCGAATGTCTTGCTGCGGATTGAGAATTTTGCAAACGATGGAAGTGAGCGTAACCCCCAACACACCTTTGTGGGATTCAGCGTGTTGGATGACGGTTTGCAACCATTGGGTGTAGGCTTGGGATAATGACGACAAAAACTCTGTCGCGGCATGGGTTTGAGCTGTGGCATAGGCATTGGCGAGAATTTGTTCAGGTGAACTGTTCATTGGGATTCAATGAGAGGAAATTGGTATGTGAGTTTCCGCACGCGCTCACGCGCATAATCGCAATACTCCGCGTTAATGTCAATACCAATATACACGCGCCGGTTTTTGTAGGCAGCAACTGCGGTTGAGCCAGAACCGATGAATGGATCAAGCACGACATCCCCGGGTTTAGTCAACAAATACAAAAATTCCTCCACTACTTTTACGGGATAAATAGCCGGATGCGGACAGCCTTTCACCGATTCGACAGGTGTTGTGATCACATCACGCTTCAGAGGATTGCCATAGATACGAATAATCGTGAAGCCATTGCGATCCAGTTGTATTTTGCGTCCGCCTTCTTGCCCGCCAAATGGCTCAGAATGAATACCACGAATTTTCATGCGAAAGCTTTGAATGTCACCATTTTTCACTTCTTCGATGACCTGCTGCAACGCTTCGCGCCCCATTTGCTTTTGCTTGTCGGTCAATCCAGATTTTTCAAGCAAGGCAAAATATTTTTTGCCAACATTTTCTCCTGAGCCATTGTTGCCGTTCAGACGCGCTGGTTCATCCGCTTGCTTCAAAAACTCGTCAATGTAGTAGTGGTAATCGTTTGCTTTAACGAAATGAAAAAAGGGCTCTGTACTACTAACCAACCGTCGCCTGAATTGACGTGGGGTTCGTCTTAACCCACGTTATATGGTTGACTAGTTGAACGCCACATTGCTCTACGGCGGCGATAGCAAAACGATAGGGCATCAACAATAAGCTGCTGTCTGCATATTTGTCGCCCAAATTAAACACAATACTACCCGTAGATTTGATGACACGCACACACTCGCGGAAGATGACTAATAAAGCGGCGAGATAATCTTGATGACGCCGTTCATTACCAATACTGCTGCCATAATCGCGTTGTTGAAAATAGGGTGGTGACGTGATGACTAGATCAACGCTGTTGTCTGGAATCAAGCGCAATAACGTAGTGCTATCGCCACATACAATATCATTCCAAAATGGCATGTGGGCGGGGCGACGCGCGTCGTATGAGGTTATGGAGTCTTTCGCTTTTTTACGAGATAGAGCTGGCATATCAATGGGTGTCTGTCTGTATTATTTCAGATTGTGGCGAATGTAGCACGCGCCAATGAGGCTGTCAAATAGTTTTTATCGCGTCTTACTCTTCAGCCTCTTCCGCTTCATCTGAAGCCAAGCGGCGCAAATCTTCGTTCAGCCCTGCTGCCAACGCGTGCGCGCATTGCGGGTGCAGACGAATGAAGGGCTGTTGCCCGCCCGTGACGCCATGCCAGAATATCAAATCTTCATTTTGATTGACGCCGATGAGTTTGCC
>CAZDYP010000015.1:0-3869 GCA_964509505.1 uncultured Anaerolineae bacterium
GCGATGCAGCACACAAACGCTTCAACCTCGCGTTAGACAAAGGCGAACCATTGCCCATTGAGCTGCGCGGACAGATTCTCTACTACATGGGACCGACGCCCGCGCCCGCAGGCAAAGCTATCGGTGCCGCAGGCCCAACGACGGCAGGGCGCATTGACGTTTATACGCCGCGCTTGTTATCGCTCGGCTTGAAGGGCATGATTGGCAAAGGCCATCGCTCGCGGGCAGTGCGTGAGGCGATGCAACACTATCACGCAGTTTATTTCGTCGCGATTGGCGGCGCGGGCGCGCTCCTGTCGCAATACATTCACGCCTCAGAGGTTGTCGCGTTTCCCGAGTTGGGCGCAGAAGCTGTACGCAAATTGCGCGTCGTCCAATTTCCCGCCATCGTCGCCAATGACATGTACGGCGGCGATTTGTTTGAAATGGGCAAACAGCAGTACCGCAAGTCAGTGAACGGTGAACCGTGAACAGTTCAGCTAGCCAGCCGCTCACTATTTACTGATAACTGTTCACTGATAACTGTTCACTGATAACTGTTCACAGGAGGTTGGTGTGTCAACGATTCGTAACATCACCACCGCGATAGCCGAAAGCCTTGTCTATCGTGGACGCGAGGGGCAATGGGCATACCTCGTGCATCGGGCGGCGGGGTTAGGTGTACTCGCATTCCTCGCCTTGCACATCTTCGACATCTTCTTGCTGGCATTCGGGCCCGCCGTGTTCAATGAATTTTTGTTCCTCTACAAAGGACCCGTCGCGCGCGTCTTGGAGGTGTTCTTGTTGTTCGGGTTGCTCTTCCACGCGCTCAATGGTTTGCGCATCATCGTGCAAGATTTTTTTCCGCCACTCATGCGCTACCATCGCCAGCTATTTTATGTGGAGTGCGTCATCTTCACCATCGTGTTCGTGCCTGCTGCTGCGCTGATGCTCGATCAATTTTTTGGCGTTTGGGGTTGGGTCATCGCGCTTGCGTTGTGGGCACTTGTGCCGTTGGCGATGCTTGGTTCATATCTCGCGCCGACGCCGCTTAATTTGAATGTCGGAGGCGCCGAATGATGCGCTCAACCACAGTACGTCCATCCAACAATTTTGAAGTGTTCGCCTGGTTCTTCATGCGCGTTTCGGGCTTGGTGGTCATCGTCCTCGCGCTCTATCATTTTTACTGGATGCACTTCGTCATCGGCGTCGAGAACATAGATTTCAACACCATTGTTGGACGCTGGACGGGCCCCGACGCGATGTTCTGGCGACTGTATGATTTGCTGTTGCTCGGCTTCGCGTTCACCCATGGCGTCAACGGCGCGCGCAACGTGATGAGCGATTACATTTCGTCGGAGAATGCGCGCGCATTCTTCACAGCGGCGTTGAGCTTGCTATGGGTCATCTTGATGGCGATGGGCATGTACATTATCTTTGCGTTCCACCCGGGCATGGCGACGCCGTTTGGAAAGTAAAACGGCTGAGGGATGAAGGATGAAACGCGCGATCATTTGATTGATGCGTTGCGGGAGCGTGGGGTGACATACCTCGCGGGCGGGCATGGTACCCCAAGCGAGATGAGCGATGAGGGTTTGATATACTCGCTCATTCAGCTGGCGCGCTCTAAAGCGGTAAACCAAATTCTCAAATCTAACATCAGAAATGGGTATGGAGTTCTTCTATGATTCATCAAATTGAGGCCGTCGTCGTCGGCGCGGGCGGCGCGGGTTTGTATGCCGCAATTGAGCTGTCGAAGCGCGGTGTGCCTGTCGCCGTGTTGAGCAAGATGTATCCCTCGCGCTCGCATACAGGCACCGCACAAGGCGGCATTTGCGCCGCGCTCGGCAACCTCGAAGAAGACCATTGGGAATGGCACATGTTCGACACCATCAAGGGCGGCGATTATCTGGTTGACCAAGACGCAGCGGAGATTCTTGCGCGCGAAGCGGTCACGACGATCTACGAGCTCGAACACATGGGCTTGCCGTTCAATCGCACCCCCGAAGGCAAAATTGACCAACGCTACTTCGGTGGACATACCAACAATCGCACGCATAAGCAGGTGCGCCGCGCGTGCTATGCCGCCGACCGCACGGGTCACATGATTTTGCAGACGCTCTATCAACAGTGCATCAAGCGCAATGTCAGCTTCTTCAACGAGTATCACGTCCTCGATTTGCTCGTGAAAGACGGCGTGTGCAGCGGCGTGGTGGCGATGGACATTCGCACGGGTGAGCTGCACACGTTCCATGCGAAGGCGGTGTTGTTTGCGACGGGCGGCTTCGGCAAAATTTTCAGCATCACCTCCAACGCGCACTCGCTGACGGGCGACGGCGTGAGCATTGCGTATCGGCGCGGTGTGCCGATGCAAGACATGGAGTTCTTCCAGTTCCACCCGACGGGCGTTTATCAAAAAGGCATTTTGCTCTCGGAAGCGGCGCGCGGCGAGGGCGCGTATCTCATCAACGGCAAAGGCGAGCGCTTCATGACGTATCCCGAATACGGCGTGCAGACGTTGAAAGAACTCGCACCACGCGACATGGTTTCACGCGCCATCGTGCAAGAGATTCGCGCGGGACGCGGCGGCGGCGGGCCTGACGACATCTTCGCCCAGCGCGTTGGCAATCGCAACGATTACATCTGTCTCGACGTGCGCCATCTTGGACAGAAAGTGATTGACGAAAAGTTGCCCGACATTATGGATTTCGTGCGTTTGTATCTCGACGTTGACCCACTCAAGTATCCCATTCCCATCGAGCCAACGGCGCATTACGCGATGGGCGGCATCCCAACCGATAACGACGCGCGCGTCGTCGTGGACGAAAAGAATACGCCGTTGCTTGGCTTCTATGCGGCGGGCGAATGCGCGTGCGTCTCGGTGCATGGCGCGAATCGGCTTGGCACGAACTCGCTGGTGGACATTCTCGTCTTTGGGCGGCGCGCGGGTCTCGACATGGCGCGTTACATTGCCGAAGGACACAATGGCAAGAGTTTTCCCGACATGCCCGCTAAACCTGACGATGAGGTGCGGGGACAGATTGATCGTCTGATGAACAGCCAGAACGGCGAGCGCACGGGCGACATTCGCAAGCAGATGCAAAGTGAGATGATGGACAAGTGCGGTGTGTATCGCACGCGCAAAGAGCTGCAAAACGTGCGCGGCACCATCGAAGATTTGAAGAAGCGTTACGAGAAGGTCTCGATTCAAGATAAGACCAAAGGCTTCAACACCGATCTGCTCGAAGCGATGGAGCTAGGCTGGCTGCTCGATTGCGCGGAGACTACCGTCATTGGCGCGTTGGCGCGTGAGGAATCGCGCGGCGGTCATGCGCGCGAAGATTTCCCGAAGCGCGACGATCAAAACTGGCTCAAGCACACGTTGGCATACAATACCGAAGATGGTGTGGTGCTGAAATACAAAGACGTACGGATTACGACGTATCAACCACAGGAACGCAAGTATTAAGTGTCGTGTATCAAGTGTCAAGTGTCATGCAGGGGCGCTTAACACTTGATACGTGATACGTGACAGATGGCGCTTTCGTTACTCATCGGTTTCATCGTCGGCTTCGTCATCGGCTTCGTCGTTGGCGTGGGGCTGGGCATGTCGCTCTTCAAGCGGTCGGGGAACTGGTGATGGTTATTGGTGTCGTCTGTGGAGCTTCGCTCGTGTCGTGTGTCATGTGGAAGCGCTTGGCGGATGATACATGAAATGTGGCACATGACACTTGACACTTTCATAGCTGGGTGGTGCTTTGTTGGGCTGTGCGTCGGCGCAATCGTGGGCTTGCTGTGTGGCGTGTTCGTCGGCATGCGGTTGTATTGGCGGACGGGGAAGTGGTGAACCAATGGGCAAACAAATTCGGGTCTTATTGAGTCATGGCATA
>CAZDYP010000015.1:3969-20917 GCA_964509505.1 uncultured Anaerolineae bacterium
CGACTGACATCTCTTGATCGGAGTCATCACTGATGAAGGTTCATCTCAAAATCAGACGTTTCAATCCAGAAGTGAAACCCAAGCCGTGGTGGGGCGAGTATGACGTGGAGTGCTTGCCTACCGACCGCATCCTCGACGCGCTGCACGAGGTGAAGTGGCAGCATGACGGGTCGCTGACGCTGCGGCGTTCGTGCGCGCATGGCATCTGCGGCTCCGATGCGATGCGTATCAACGGGCGCAACATACTCGCGTGCAAGGTACTCGTCTCACAGTTCAAAGGGACGATCACCGTCGAGCCGTTGCTTGGCTTCCGCGTCATCAAAGATTTGATCGTGGACATGGAGCCGTTCTTCGCTAAGTATCGCTCCATCATGCCCTACCTCATCAACGATGAAACGCCGCCGGAGCAAGAGCGCATCCAATCACCCGCCGAACGTGAGCGTTTTGACGACACGACGAAATGTATTCTGTGCGCGGCTTGTACCACATCTTGCCCAGTCTTCTGGAGCGACACCGCATACGTTGGACCCGCCGCCATCGTGCAAGCGCATCGCTGGATTTTCGACAGCCGCGATCAGGGCGCGGCGCAACGCCTTGAGGTGTTGAACGAGCAGAGCGGCGTGTGGAAGTGTCGCACCATCTTCAACTGCACCGAAGCGTGCCCGCGCGGCATCGAGGTAACGCGCGCGATTGGCGAAGTGAAGAACGCGCTGTTGACGCGGAACTTCTGAGAATCAAAAAACCTGACAGGTCTCCAAAACCTGTCAGGTCTTTTTTTATTTTACCAGCTTCAAAAACTTGTGCTTGCCCACATTCAGCACTGCGCTGTCTTGGGGTTGTACTACAAAGTCCATGCTGTTGATCGTTTGCTCGTCTAGCCGCACGGCGTTTTGTTCGATGAGGCGACGCGCCTCGCTGCGGCTGTTTGCCAGCTTCGCGCTCGTCAGCAAATCAACGATGTTCGTCGCTTTCTCTAATGTGAGTTCGGGCATGTCGCTGGGCAAGGCGCGTTCTTGATAGACGCGGACGAAGTGCGCTTCGGCGGCTTGCGCAGCGTCGTCGCCGTGAAAGATGCTCGTCATCTCACGCGCCAGTTTCATCTTCGCGTCGCGCGGATGCAATGCGCCCGTCTGAATATCGCGTTCCAAATCTGCGATGAATTGCGGCGACCAGCGCGTAAGCAAGTTCATCCAATTGCTCATCGCATGGTCGGGAATGCTCATCGTCTTGCCGTACATCACTTCGGGCGGTTCGTTGATGCCGACGTAGTTGCCGAGGCTCTTGCCCATACGCTGCGCGCCATCCGTGCCGACGAGAATCGGGAACGTCAATGCGACTTGTGGCTTCTGCCCAAAGACTTCTTGCAGCTTGCGCCCGACGAGCAGATTGAACAGCTGCTCCGTTCCGCCGATTTGCACGTCGGTTTGCATCGCCACTGCGTCGTAACCTTGCATGAGCGCGTAGAAGAATTCGTGCAGATGGATGCCGTGTCCTTCTTTGAAACGTTTGTCAAATCCTTCGCGCTCCAAAAATTGTTGCACGGTGAACTGTGACGCGAGCCGAATCACATCGACGAAGGTGAGTTTGCTGAGCCAATCGGCGTTGTGGCGAATGAGCGTCTTGCGTGGGTCAAGCACTTTATACACTTGCGCGATCCACGCTTCCTCATTTTTCTCGATTTGTTCTGGGGTTTGTAGGGGGCGTTCGGTGTTGCGTCCGCTGGGGTCGCCAATCAACCCCGTGAAGTTGCCGATGAGGAACGTGACCTCGTGACCAAGGTCTTGAAATTGGCGCAGCTTGCGCAGCGGCACCGTATGTCCAAATGTGAGGTCGGGACCAGTCGGGTCGAAGCCACAATATACACGCAAGGGCCGGTCTTCTTTCAGGCGTTCGTGTAGTTCTCTCTCCATCACCTCGCGCGTGTGGACGTCGCCAAATTCCGCGCCGCGCATCAAAATTGTCATTTGTTCATCAACGGGTCGCATAGATGCTCCTTGAGTTGGGCAAATTGGAAATTTTGCCCTACAAAATAAAAAACGTGGAGGGACGCTCCACGTTTTCGTTTGGTTAGCCAACTCAACATCTCAAGACGACGCGAAGCCACCGAGCGAGCAGGTCGCACGAGCATACGCGTAATAGTGAGTGGCTTGAATCATCGTCAGCATGGCATGGATATTAGCATAGCCGCGCGGGATGTGTCAAACATATCGAGGGTGAGAGCAAGCCAGCGCTCTCGCCCTCGAGCCTTTATCGCATGACAAGCGGCAGATAGACATATTGTTGACCGGTGGTGATGGTGATGATTTTACTGGCAGTGACCGTATTGATGCTATTGGTGCCTGTCACGGTGACGGTATAAACGCCAAGGCTGGTGTAAGTATGTGTCAACGTGAAGGTGCTGGCGGCGACCAGGCTTGACGCGGCTTCATCGGAAGTTGCAGCAGGGGCAGCGGCGCGTGGCGAAGTTCTAGGATAGGTTGCGCCGTCGCCAAAACGAGCAGTGAGAATGATGTTGGTGCCCGCGCTGGCGCTGATGGTGAAGCTGATGGGTGTATCTTTAACGGTTTGCCCATTCACCGTGATTTGCAGTCCGCTAATGGCTTCGTCAGTGACGGTGATGGTGACGCTATCGGCGACGCTTGCTGCGCCCAAGACATCGGTGACAGTCAAACTAAACCTCAACACGGTGGGTGTTGCGGGCGCGGTGAACGTGGGTGTGACGGCTGTTGCGCTGCTGAGTGCGACGGCAGGACCGCTCGTTTGGGTCCAACGATAGGCGAGTGCATGGCCATCCGGGTCGTAGCTCAACGTGCCGCTCAACCTGACGGTCGTGCTGACGATCACGGTTTGGTCGGGGCCCGCATTGGCGATGGGTCTGAGGTGGACCGTCGTGGTAACGCTTGCGCTTTGGCTGTTGGCGGCGTTGGTAGCTGTGACCACAACCGTAAAGGTTCTCGTCGTCGCGTAGGTGTGTGAAATGGTTGCGCTGTCGCTAACGATGGCGCCGTCGCCAAAGTTCCACACATAAACGACGTTGGTGCCTGTGACGATGGTGGCTGTGAAGAAGGTGGCATTGCCTAACAACGTCGGGCCGCTGCTTGTCACATTCAGACTACTGATGCTGAAGTCGGTGACGGTGATGATGAGGGTGACTGGGTTGCTTGGCACATTGGGGATACCGCTATCGGTCACGACAAGCTGGAAGGTCAGCACTGTCGGCGTCAAGGGCGCGGTGAAGGTTGTCACGCTGATGTTGGCGTTGCTGAGAATGACGCCTGTGCCTCCTGTCTGCGTCCAACGATAGATGAGCGGGTAGTTGCCGTCGGGGTCGTTGCTCGCCGTGCTGCTCAAGGTGACGCTTGACCCAACCAACACGGTCTGGCTCGAATTCGTGACGGCCAGGGGCGCGATGTTCACGTCGTCGTCAATGATCGCGCCGCTGACTTGCGAGACGCCGATGGTCGCGTTGGTCGGATTCGATAGGTTGATAGCAAACGTTTCTGTCGGTTCTTTGCCTGAATCGGTGGCGATGCTGACGGTGAGCAGGCGCGTGGTGACACCGACAGGGAACGAAAGCGTGCCTGTGACTGGGGTGTAATCGAAGGGTGCGGTTGTCGTGTTGTCGGCGCTGGCATAGTCAACGGTTGCGGTCAAGGCGGTGGCGCCTGTGAGGGTGATAGTGAACACGGCGTAGGTTGTGCCGCCCGTGCCTTCGGTGACGGTGACGCTGTTGATGCTAAAGCTTGGTGGCGCGTCATCATTAACGATTGTACCTGTCGCTTGCGAAATGACGAGCGTCGCGCTGGTCGCAGCAGTTAGATTGACGAAGACGGTTTCATTGTTTTCGTATGTGGTGTCGCCGTTCGCCAGAATAGTGATGAATTGCTGCGTGACGCCCGGCGCGAATGTCAGGCTGCTAGTTTGCGTCGTATAGTCGCTGTCGGCGACGGTGGCTGTGCCATCGGCGGTGTTGTAATTCACGACGGCGGTGATGCCGCTGGCAGGCGCAAGGGTGACGGTGAAAACGAGATTGGCGGCGCCGCTGTTGCCTTCGTTGCTAGCTGTATTGCTAATGGTGATGCTGGGCGGCGTGTCGTTGTCTAAGATGGTGATGGTGATGATGGAAGGCGAGCCGATGAGCGGCGTATCGGCGCCAGTTTGACTGAGTTGCACGGTGAACTGTTCTGGGAATTCGTATAGTGAATCGTTGATGATGCCCACGGTGAAGGTTTGTGTGGTGCTGAATGCTGGGAAGGTCAATGTGCCAACGGTGTTGGTGTAATCTACGTTGCTTTGCGCCGTGAGCCCGCTCGTGGCGTACGCAACAGAGAGCGCTCGCGCAGAGGCGGCGCTCAAGGTGGCGGTGAGGGTGACGCTCACCGCACTCTCGTTGACGTTAATGCTCGCTGCTGTGAACTGAACAGTGGGCGCAGCATTATCGTCGGTGATAACGATGGTAGCAACGGCAGCCGTGCCAAGCACGCTGCTGATGGGATTGGTCAACGAGATTTGGAAGGTCTCGTTATACTCATCTAACGAATCCGTCAAAATGGGGATGCTGATGTTGGTTAGTGTGACGCCCGGCGTGAATGTAATGACGCCCGTTTTGCCTGTGTAATCAGAGCCGCTGGAGGCTGTGCCGTTGGTCGTCGAATAATTGACCGTGACTGTCATATAGGGTTGGGGCGACGCGACGACGCCGAACGCGCCCGTGCCAGCGCTTTCGGCAACACCGTAGGTGTTGTGAGCGAACGCGATAGTGGGGAAGACGACGTTGATTTGCGCGAGCGCGCTGTTGTTGGAAGGTGTGCCTTCAGTTTGCGTGGGCAGCTGCGTATAGGTGATCAGCGCAGAGTTGACGAGTGTCGTGGATGTGATCAGATTGGTTTTGATAACCCCGGTCACCGTGATGTAACCGACTGTGCCAGAGAGCATGTCTTGAACTTGCCAGCCGTTCAGCGTTGGCGTGACATTGACGCCTGAGCTCGTCGAGACAATGTTGGTCAGGGTGATAGGCAATACATCTGAGATCGTAATGCTCGTGACAGGATTCGCGCCGACGTTCTTGAAGACGAGCGTAAATGTCACGGGTTGGCCGGGCACGGCGATATTGGTCGAAGCCGTTTTGGCGATGAGCAAGTCGTAGGGGATGGCATGAGGCGATTCGTCGTAGCCAATATCAAACCCGTTTGAGCGTGGGCGCGCGTCGTTCTCGAAGTCGTTATAGATACCTGCGTCCGTGCCTGCATTCACTGCCGCCGAGTTGGAGGCTAAAGTATATACGTCTGTCAGGGGATTCGTAAAGGCAGGGTTGCCGTTGAGGCTATTCACGCCCGCGGCGAACAGGGGACGGTCCGCAGTGTTGCCGAAGAAGAGATTGAAGTTCTCATAAACCACAGGTTGAATCGAAGACACTTCTTTATCAATCCCGACGGTGTGGCTGGTGATGATCGTGTTGACGACGGTGACATTGCCCGTGCCGCCCAAGTAAATAGCCGAACCGCTCACGATGCCTGTGGGCGTCGCGATGGTGGTGTAAAACAGCTGCACGTGTCCTTGTGACGTGACGAAGCGGAAAAAGATCGCATTGCCGTTACCGCTCTTGGTGCGATTGCGCGCCAACAGCGTATTAGCCATCTGGCCATCCACCGCGAAATGGTAGAGACCGCCGCCATCGCCTTCCGAGTAATTGGCAATGAACTGCGTGTTACTGATGTTGAAAAATTCTTGGATGTATGCGCCGCCGCCAATGCAGGCGCTTGCCGTGCAGCGATTAGTGGTGATGAGCGTGTCGCTGATGTTCAAAGTCTGTTTAGCGTACACCCCCCCACCACCGTCGGCGCTGCTGTTCTGGATGATTTGGCTGCCGACGATGGTGCCCGCACCGGCCGCATAGACTCCGCCGCCGCGCGTGCCAGAGGTGTTGCTGATGACTACGCTGCTAAAGAGCGCCAGGCGCGCCGTCGCCAATAGCCCACCGCCGCCAAACGAGCCCGTTGTTTGGATGCTATTGCGTGTGATGGTCAAATTGGTTGCTGTGATCTGGTTGTCAGCTGTGAGGCCACCGCCACCGCCACTCGCGCTGTTGCTGATGAATTGCGAATTGGCGATGACGAGCGGATTCACGCTGGCATACGAAAGCAATCCCCCGCCGACACAGCTGCCGCCGAGACAACGGTTGTTCACAAAGAGTCCGCCTGTGATGCTACCCCCGCCATCTATACGGACGCCACCCGAATCGCCGCCCGTCGCGGTGTTGCTCAGAATTTGCGTATTGGTTAGCGCCAACGTCCCTGCCGCCCGCAGCGCGCCCCCGAATGAACCTGTATTGTTTTGGAACGAACTATCTGCGATGATGGTATTGGATGAGCGCAGTCCGCCGCCATCAGCGCTAGCTGTGTTCGTTAAGAACTGCGTGTTGATCGCAGTGGCGTCACCGACAAAAGCGCCGCCGCCTGCGCCTGTGACGCTGTTTTGCTGGAAGGTTGAGCTGATAAAGGCGCCTGGGCGCGTCGAATACAAACCGCCGCCCTCAGCTGCCGTGTTCGAGATAAAGATGGTGTTAGTCGCCGTCACAGGCAGTAGCACGTAGATGCCGCCGCCCTGCGATGCGGCGTAGTTTCTTTCAAAGCGCGCATTGGTGAGCAGCGCCAAGGTCACGGCATACGCGCCGCCACCATGGAACTCCAGCGCTGCATTTGTATAGAATTGCGTGTTCGTTACGACTAATGTATCTTGAGTCCATATCCCGCCGCCTGATCGGCCAGCGCGATTATTTTGGAACTGGGAGTTCTCTACTTTGAAGACGCCTCCCCCGCCAGCGTTCTGAAAGATGCCGCCGCCTTCGATCAAGCTGGTGTTGCTCTGGACGCGGGTGTTGGTCAGGGCGATGATATTGCCTGTGCTATAAAAACCACCGCCCGAACAACCTGCGCCCGTGCACCGATTCGTTTGAATAATCACATCGGTGAGCACCGTGTTGCCCGCCACATACGCTCCACCGCCGCGGCTGTCATTGCTAACGGCCGTGTTGCTGATGAAGGTAGTGTTGATAGCGGTCAAACTACCCAAGATGTACAACCCGCCGCCATACCCAATGGTCGTCGTCGCCGTGGTGGAGTTGTTTTGGATGGCGCTATTGGCGAAGAATGCGCCCGTTACCGCGCACGCGCCGCCGCCATCGTTCTTGCTCGAAGTATTGCCTTCCAGCAGCATGTTGGTTGCGCTCAAAAAGTTGGCAACGTACACTCCCCCACACGTGGGAGCCGTGTTGCTCAACACGGACACATTGGTCGCAGTCAGGATTCCGTTGCTCGTGCCAATATAGATCGCGCCACCTGAGTTACCCACTTGATTGCTGATGAATTGCGTCCCGGACAAGAACGTGGGAGCGTCCACGTACAAACCGCCGCCCAAACTAAGGGTGGCGTCGGTGATAATGCGATTGTAACGGAAGAGGCCTCCTGTCAAGGTGATGGAGCTGGCTGCAAACAATCCACCGCCTCGTCGCATAGCGGTATTGGTCAGAAACTGCGTGCCGCTCATGCTCACCGTAGTAGCCCATAAGCCGCCGCCGTCGCACGTCAGGTTGGCGCAGGCATTATTCTCGAATTTGCCGCCGCTGAGAGAGAGGCTGTTGTTCACATAGACGCCGCCGCCGCTGCTCGCCGCCGTGTTTTGCGCGATGGTGACATTAGTCAACGTGAGCGGCGCCTCGCTATATATGCCACCGCCAACGTAGGTACTGCCTTGAGAGGTGTTGCTGATCACGGTGACATTGGTTAACATCAATGCGCTGCCTGACGCCACGTATAACCCGCCGCCATCCAATGCCGCTATATTATTGGTGATGACGACATTCTGAATGATGGGCTGTGCGTTTGCGATAACGGCCATACCCCCACCTAGTCCGCTGGCGTTGCCATTGGCAAAGGTCAAACCTGAAATGACGGTGGTGTTGGTGATGGTCGCGCCCGTGATGGTGATGACCCGCTGCCCACTCACGGCGCGGATGATTGTGCTGCTGGCGTCCGCGCCAATGAGGCTCACGGCTTTATTTAATGTCACAC
Organism: uncultured Anaerolineae bacterium; assembly: GCA_964509505.1. Lineage (GTDB taxonomy): Bacteria > Chloroflexota > Anaerolineae > JACRMK01 > JACRMK01 > CAZDYP01. The sequence continues at coordinate 12,039 of CAZDYP010000015.1, forward strand.
TTTCATTGTAAGTGCCAGCTGGAATGGTGATGACATCGCCATCCACTACCGTCACATTGTCAATGCAGGCTTGGATGGTAGCACCGCAAGCGCCGCCGACACCGTATGTCACCATAAGGGGACGAGGCGCAGGCGCTGCTTGCGCGGTGTGCGTTTCACTTAACGTGAACAGCACGCCCAGCATTAAACCAAGGGCGCTGAACATGGATAGAGCGACATGCAGTAGGCGTGTGTTACGTTTAGGGCTGCGTGGTGGTTTAGCCATCAAGGAAAGCATAAAGTCCTCCAAGATAAAGGAGATAATTAAAGAGAGCGAATCCTCTCCTGAGTTAGCGGTAGGGCGAGATTATATCATGTCTGAGGCATTATCACCCTTTGTTGGGCTTAACGCTTGAGACGAAATAATGGATACTTACTCTATTGATACACATCGAAGAAAGTGGTGCGCTCGATCAAGGTGAAATGTCGGCGCACGTAGTTGACGACGGTGTAAAAATCGTCGGTGGGCAATGGCGCGAAGCGTTCTGCCAACGCGCCGGCCGCGACTCTTTGCACGATGATCACGAGCTGCCCACGTTGTCGCTCCAGCGCAGCCGTCACGCGCGCTGCGAGGGCAGGTTGGTTGAGCTCGACGCCTTGCGCCCAATCCAATGGCAACGGATTGACCTGCGGAGCCTTGACCCAATAGCCCGCTATGTCTGGCACAATAGCATACCGTTGCCCATTGGTGTGGTGAATGGCTGTTTGCAGGTCAGCCATGAACGCCGCCGTGTTCGCGTTGGTATAAATCAGTCTGCCGCCGGGCAAGGTCGTCGCCAGCGTGTATGTGAGGTGTTGCGCGGGTTGTTCTTTATAAATACTCTGCGAACGCCACACGACGAACCCCAGACAACTGATGATGGTCAGCAAGCCTAAGGCGGTGCTGAAGGTGATGGGCGTCGCAAAAAATGGGAGACGCGCTTGAGTCGCTTGGCGTTTGAAGCGAGCCAGAATGAACAAACCTAATGGTCCCGCCGCGAGTGCAGGTGTATTGTAACCTAATGAGACGGAGGTGCTCCAGGCACAGACCAACACCAGTAAGCCGAATGATACATCAGACCATCGCTTATGTCGCGCGTCTCGTAGCGTGATGAGCATGACCCAACCAAAGAGGAAGAAAGCCAGATAGTAAAAATTGAAGAGGCTGGTTGCGCCAAACCATAACGGCAACCCAAGCCAACTGACGAGGTAAATCAAGACGCCTGTCCACAACAAATCGGTTTGAGTGGTGAGTTGTACGACGGCATCCATCAGTCCGCCCACGCTGACCAGGTAGGCGACATACAAAAGGCTCGGCAAGAGCGCCGCGAGCCAATTAGCCCAATCACGCCAACGCCTGGTGAGAATGAAGACACAGGGCGCAACCAACAGAAAATTTTGACGACACAGGACCGCTGCGCCCAGCAAAAAACTGCCCCACCAGGTCAGTTTCGTGTGAGGGTGGATAAACAACGCTAAACCCAACGAGGTCAGCCACAAGGCGTCAATCGTATGCCAAGCCATCGGCGGAAAATTGTGCGCTGAACCGATGAATGCCAGCAGCCCCAAGCACAAACGCTCACTCGGGTTGAAGTGAAGTTGTGTGTAATGCTGGGTGATGACTACCCAACTCCATGCCATCATCGCAAATTGCGCCCATACAAACCAGCGCGATAACCAATAGGTGTAGTCACCGCCCCAGGCAACCAATGGCAAGTGGATGAGTGGCGAGAGCGTGGGACGGATGCTGATGAAATCACGATGCGGCGCTTGACCTTCAAGTAACCGCCGACTATACGCCAGAATGAAACCGTCGTCTGTTGGATTGAAGCCCATCCACGAAAAGCCGAAGTGTGCGGTGGTAGGCACGAGGATTAAGAAGATAAGCGCAAGCCAGTGGGGTTGCCTAAAAAGGTTGAGGCGACGCATAGCATAGTTATCAGGGCGAACGCTGACCAAGAGTGGGTGCTGAGGAGCGACAAGTCGGGAAACCTTGCAGTTTCCGTCGAGACTCGCTGGGCAGATTATAAACGTACTCAAACGATATTGCGAACCGTTGTGATAGGGTTTATAATCAGACCCAGCTGACCTCATTACTTCTGCTGACTCCCCGCTGTTCTCAATCGCTGCTGATTAGAGAGAATCGCTCATGTCAAGGAAGGTGCGTCTGTGTGGAGGGCGCACGCTTGCACGCAAATGACGTTAGAGCACACCGTCTCCTCACCCCGCACGATTTCTACGCATGAGCGGAGAGGATTAGAGCTAACGTATTTGTATTTGAGGGACATCTATGTCTCTGTCTCCAGCTGCGCCATCACGGTTGGTCGTCGCGCACCCACTCTCGAAAATTCGGGAGTTCGTGCGACGCGCCTTAGGCACTCACGCCAGCCTCAACATCGTCGCTGAGGCTTCCAGTGAGGATGAATTGTTGCAACTCTTGTCCGAGCCGAAACCCGATTTGATTTTGGCGGCGACGGCGTTGCGCAAAAAGAGTGGCGAGCCCAGCCCTATCTATCATGACTCGTTGGTGCAACGCCTCAGACACGAGTCGCCTGAGTCGGCGCTGGTCGTTATGGCGGACCAACCCGACGAATGCACCGAAGCGCTCGCCGACGGCGCAACGGCGTCGTTTCTCAATTCGGAACTGGAAGATTATCTGGAAACGTCGGTGCTGCGCGTGTTGCGTCGCAATGGACGTGATGAGACAGTGCTGATTGACGATGAGCTGCTGGACGCGCGCCCACAGCAAACGGCGGTCTATATCTTCGGCGCAGATGTGTTCTTCAATGCGCGCCACTTCGTCGTCATGGATGGCAAGGCGGGCCCCATCCATCCTCACTCGTTCCGTGTGCATGTCAAGCTGCGCCAAGAATCCGAGACGGGTAAGCCCATTGAATTGGGTTTCGCCGCCGTGCGTGACCTCGCGCAAACTGAAACTAAACGCTTCAACGACGTCGTCCTCAATCACCTCGCACCATTCAATCAAGGCACAGTCTATCAACCCACCGTCGAAAATATCGCCGCCTATCTTTATCACACCATCAAGACAAAGCTCCCATTTCATTTGACGATGGATTCTGTAACGGTGTGGGATTCGCCAACCGTGTGCGTGACGTACATGGAGAAGGACGCATGAATCCTGCGAAATGGGTGTCGCGTATCTTGCCGCCGCTCGTCCTTGCGCTGGTCGTGCTGTTCGTCTTGCGTAACATCTGGCTGCCCGCGCAGAACGGTGACACGTATCCGTGGGCGTCGGATACGCTGGGGCATCTCGTCAAAGCGGAATATCTGCAACAGGAAATTGCGCAAGGGCATTGGTATCCGAACCTGTTTCCGTATTGGTACAATGGCTTGCAGATGCTGCGCTACCATCCACCGCTGCCATATTACGTGTTGATCGCGTTGAACTTCGTCACGCGCGACATGCTGGTGGCAGGACATTGGTACGTCGTGCTGACGACAGTGTTGAGTGGTTGGTCGTTCTTGTTGTTTGCGCGCTGGGTGGGCATGGCGCCTGCGACGCTCGGCGCGCTTTTGTTTGCGCTGGCGCCCGACAATCTGCGCGTCGCGTTTGCCGAGGGCAATCTGCCGCGCGCCTTGGCGACGGCGCTGTTGCCCGCCTTGACTTATTGCGTGTTGTGTTTGTTAGGCGAAGAAGGGAGGCGGCGTCATGCTGTCATTGGCGCGTTGCTCGTCGCCCTTATCATCGTGAGCCACGCGATGATGGGCGCGATCTTCGGCGTGGGGTTGGGTTTGGTGTCCGTCGTGTTGTTTCTGTTGCGCGGCGGGCCCTTCCGTCGTTTGTTTCGCGCGCTCGCCACGCTCGCCATCGGTCTTGCCTTGTCGGGTTGGTGGTTGTTGCCGAGCCTCACGGGCGGCATCACCGAATTGAATCAAAGCGCAGTGACCGAAGCGCTCGCCATCTTCCCCCTCACAACCTATCTCAATCCTCTCTTACGGTATCATGACCACGAAATTTTGTATGTGGGCTTGGCGTTGACGATGGTGTTGCTGTTGAGCGTGTGGCGCCATGAAGGACGCCAACCGTTGGCGCTCGCGTTCTTAGTTGTGGGTTTCGTGACGGTACTGATTAGCACGCCGGGTTTCAACGAGATCTTCAATGCGTTGCCCGCGCATCAACTCTTCTGGCCCATTCGTTTCCTGAGCTTCTCAATGTTGGCGTTGACAGTATCGCTCGTCTTTCAAATGGCGCAATGGCAAAAATCCCCTTATGGTGTGTGGGTGATGTTGAGCCTCGCGCTTGTATTGTATGTTGACCTTGTGCCTTCATTCGAGTTGTTGTTTCGCGCGCCGCCGCCCCATGCGCTGCTCACCATCGCCGCCGAGTTGCCGCAGCAAACGGGTTGGCGACAAGCCACGTTGGATTTCAGTCGGCTCGGTTCGGCTGCGTCGTACATCTTCACCGCGCAAGGTGGACGCGAACAAGTCTTCGGTTGGGCCTATCAAGGCGCGCGCACGGCGACGAATGTGGCGGGACTCAATAGCGCGTTGGAGAATGGCTTCTGGAATTACGCGCTCACCAGCCTCGATCGTTTGGGCGCGGATGACGTAGTGGTGTTGCATGCTGACCCATTGCTCCAACCATTTTCTCCCGTGTTGATTGACAAAGGCTTCAAGCATGTGTGGGGCGATAATCGTGTGAGCCTTTATCATCGTGACGGAGCGCCGCGCGCCTATCGTGTGGATAAGCGCACGCTCGGCATTGGCGCTGGCGCGCAAAATTTCGCCGTGCTGTTTCCGTCGCTTACCTGGGGTTCGTCCCGCTTCGTGGATGATTACGACGTGCAGTATCTGTCGCAGTTTCGCTTGGTGATTCTGTCGGCGTTCAACTGGCGCGACCAAAGCCGCGCCGAAGCGATCATTCGCGCGTATGCCGAACAAGGCGGCGAGGTGTTGGTTGACCTCACAGGTTCGCCGCATGACCCGTTGGCGCGCGAGCCGCGATTCCTCAATGTCTATGGCGAGTTCGTGCGTTTCTCCAGCGCGTCCACCGTCAATCTCAACGCGGAGGGACAAACGAAAACCCTGTTGCCATTTGCCGAGGGAGAATGGCAAGCCGTCGCGCCGCAGGGCAAACTCGAGAACGTCGTCACGTTTGATTATCACGGCGTCGTCGGCACGGCGTTGGGTTTCATGCAACGTGGCAAAGGACGCATCTGGTTCGTCGGTTTGAATTTGCCGTTTCATACGCTTTTGACCAAAGACCCAGTGGGGCTTGATATTTTGTCGCGTGTGATGACGGTGCCTGCGTGGCACACGCCTGAACCGAGTTACGTGCCATTGCAAAACTATCGCGCCGACCGCGATGGGTATGTATTTGAGTATGAGATGACTGAGAGCGGCGACATCGTGGTACCCATAGCGGATCATGGCGGCACAGCAGTGCGCGTGGACGGACAATTGATAGCGAATCATTCGCTCTTCAACTTCGTGAGCTTCACCGCGCCTGCGGGACGCCATCGCGTGCAAATTACATTTCAGCCGACGAGCATTTACACGTTGGGGCTCATCGTCAGTGGCGTCGGCGTCGGCATTAGCATTGGCTTGGTGTTGTGGTGGAGAAAGGTAGGCGAGTATGCAATCAATCAAGCACAAGCCACGGGGCGCGTGGATTGGCGAGCATATCCTGAGCGTAGTCGGGGGACTCGCATGTAGTTTGTGGCTGGCGGCGCTGACGACAGGGAGCGCGTTGGCGGCCAACATCGTCATTGATGGACAGTTCGCCGATTGGGCAGGCAAAGCGAATATCGCCGATCCCACGGGGGACGCGGGTCCCAACCGCGTGGACATCACTGGAGTTTATTGGGCGACGAACCCCGGCGACCCCACGGCTTACTTCATGGTGGATCGCTCCACCACGGGTAATCCCGATGCGTATTATCGCATCGGGATTGACACGAACTGCAACGGCAATTTCAACGAAGCGGTTGATCGCGTGATTCTGATTACTTATGACCCCAATAAAACGCCGAATGCAGGTTTAGCGATCATCAATGGCGTGAACACACCTATCGCGGCGCGTGCGGGCAATTGGGGCGAAGTGAGGGGCTCGCGTGTGGAAGTGAGCGCGTCCTTTGCCGAGCTGGGCATCAGCGCCAACCAATCCATCTGCTTCTACGTCAGCAGCTTCCAAAATGCAAACCAGATGACTACCAACACCAACCCTTCAGACCGTGCGCCCAACAGCGGTACCATTACCTGGGTGCCCGTGCCGTCACTCGATTATTGGCTTATAGCGCTCATCGTTGTCGGCATGGTGTTGGTAATTGGGCGACGCAGATTATTCAATGGTTGGCGTACTTAAACATATCAAACAGTTCTCAACACGAAGCCACAAAGATTTCACGAAGACGCGAAGAAACAGCTGTATGGCCTTGGTGTCGTGGTGTCGAATCGTGTTGTCTATATGTTCATCGGTAATCAGGTTTAATGTCCCTACTCGCCCTTTCGCTCCTCACACTCATTTGGCTCGTTGCCGTGTATTTCTTCCGCCACTATCGCATTTGGCTGCCTTACTATGTCGTCGGCTCGGTGGGCTTGGCGTTTCTCCTCATCGCTATCAGTCGTGACGTGTTGCCCATCGAGTTGTTCCTCAAAGCCTACACGGGCTACAGCGTGGACTTCTTCGCGCATTGGGTCGGCGTCGAGACGCGCACGTTTGTGGATGCGCCGGGGGTCATCTTGGTGTTGGTGATTCCGCAAGAGGAAGGCTGGACGCTCGTCGAAATTGGTGTGGAGTGTTCGGGGTTGTTGGAAGAAGCCGTGTTGGTTGGCTTGTTGGGTTTCTATCCTTCGTGGTCGTTGCGTCGTCGTGTGAGTTTGATAAGTGTCGGGATAGCGCTGACGTTCATCGGCAACCTTGCGCGCGTGCTGTTTATCGTGATGACATTGCATCAACTCGGCAAGAGCTCGCTCTTCCTCGCGCATTCGTTGTTTGGGCGCGTGTTGTTTTTTGTAGTGGTTATCGCGATTTATTGGGTTGTGTTGACCGCGCCGACCATGCAGCAAATCCGCGCGCGGTTGGAAGCGCGGCAAAGCGCGTGACGAGCATGACATGAACAACACCCTCTTAGCGTTCTTCGTCTTTTGGGGCATCTGGGTGGTCGTGCCGATGTTGATTGATGGCTCGACGGCGTTGGTGCTGTTCTTCGGCGTCTTGTGGGCGCGTTGGACAGGTCGCCTGCATCTGCAGACGCGCGCGCTCGACTTCTATCCGCGCGTCAGTATCATCATCCCCGTTTTGAATGGCGAGCGCACGCTAGGCGGCTGTCTTGCCTCGATTCAGGCGCAGACGTATCCGCTCACGCATCTCGAAATCGTCGTGGTGGACAACGGCAGCACCGACAAAACCTTCGACATAGTACAGCGCTATCAGCTCGAAACTTTTAGCGGGCAACTGCATTGGATTTCGGTGCCGTTTCGCGGCAAGCCGTGGGCGTTGAACACAGGCATTCATCTAACGACAGGGCAATACGTCATCAACATTGATGCGGATGTTGTGCTGCAGCGTGACGCCGTGCGCCAAATGGTGATGGCGTTCGAGACCAATCCCGACATCAGCGCGGCCACAGGGAGCGTCGAGGTCTTGCCCGCCGAAGCGCATGAGGGACGCATGACGTACCTCATTGCCGAGTGCGAGTTTCAAGAATACTTGTCGGCGTTTTGGATGGGGCGACAATATCAATCGTTGACGAATGGCCTTTATACGCTGGCTGGCGCATTCTCTGCGTTTCGTCGCGAGACGTTGTTGCAGACGTTCTTGTACGACAAGCTGACTGTCTCTGAAGATACGAAGCTGACACTTGACATCTACGAGCGCATCAAAGGCGCGCAAGTCGTGTGCATTGCGCAAGCCATCGCATACGTCACCCCCACGCCCTCCGTGAGCGCGCTCTATGCGCAGCGTGTGCGCTGGCAACGCGGCATGTTGGAAGTCATCGCGTTGCGCGCCAATCGGCTCAAATTCGACATCTGGCGCGTGCGTGGCTTGTCGCTTACACGGTTGATGCTCATTGACCACACCCTGATTTTCCCGCGCTTGATTTGGACATTCTTGTTCCCTGCGATGGCGGCCTTTGGCTATCCGTTGTCGCTCGTCCTCAGCGCGACCTTGTTCATGTATGTGTTTTACCTCGGCATTGCCGCATTGATGGCGTTCACCCTCTACCTCGTGGTGGATCCGCTCAAGCGCGCACGTTTGCGCGCGAACTGGTGGATTACATTCCTCATGCCTGCCTATCGCTTCGCCATCTTCGTGTTTCGCCTCGCAGGCTCCATTACCGCCTTAGCCGAGCCTGCCGAATGGCGCGTCGTGGACCCTGTCACAGCGACCAAACGTGCGGGACAACAACTCTCCCAACAAGCGATGCAAGCGTGGAATGATTTTCGCAGCCAGCGTTCCGTATCCGGGCGTCAGTAGCCAGTCAGAAACTTCCTACTGCTCTCGGCAGTTGGCAATCCGCTGCCCAGCGCTGGATTACAAATCTAGCGCGAGCAGGGCAAGGTTCTGTTCTCATGCAGACCGATGACGGTCTGGCTTATCTCGCAATGCCCATATCAGATGAGCGGCTAATTCGTTTCTGCTCACAGTTTGTATGGTAAAATCTGCGCCATGTCTATTCAGATTCTCTCCGAACAGCTCGCGGCGCAAATCGCGGCAGGTGAAGTCATCGAGCGCCCTGCCTCTGTCGTCAAAGAGCTCGTCGAAAACGCGTTGGATGCGGGCGCGACGCAAATCGTCGTCGAAGCGCGTGAGGGTGGCAAGCGCCTCATCCGTGTCGGCGACAATGGCACAGGTTCCACACTCCACACACGGCTGGGTGTCCAGGCTGACGAGGCGC
>CAZDYP010000015.1:20927-29150 GCA_964509505.1 uncultured Anaerolineae bacterium
CCAGCGACGAAGCCGAGCTCGCCTTCGTGCATCATGCAACGAGCAAGCTCACGTCGGCGGATGATTTGTTCGCGATTCGCACGCTCGGCTTTCGTGGCGAAGCGTTGCCGAGCATCGCTGCTGTCGCCAACGTGACGATGCTCACGCGCGCGCAAGCCGAAGAGCTTGGCGTCGAATTGAAGCTCACGAACTCGCAGGTCACATCGCGCGTGCCTCATGCCGCGCCGCCAGGCACCATCGTCACCGTCGAAAACTTGTTTCACAATATCCCCGCGCGCCTCAAATTCTTGAAGTCCACGCAAACCGAATCGGGCCACATCCATGACCTCGTGAGTCGTTACGCGTTGGCGTATCCGCAGGTGCGTTTCAGTCTGACGAGCGAAGGGCGTCTCGCGTTTCAATCGTCGGGCAGTGGCGCGATGGGCGATGTACTGGTCGTGGTGTATGGGGTGGAGACGGCGAAGCAGATGATTGAGGTTCAAAGTTCAGAGTTCAAAGTTCAGAGTTCAAAGTTCAAGCTTCACGGTTCAACGACTGAAGCGCAACCGGCGCGCTCTGCTGAACCAGAATTTGGCGCATCTGAACTAGCAACTTTGAATCTTGAACCTAACACTTTGAACGTCGAAGAACCTAGAACTTTGAAGGTCGAAGGCTTCATCTCGCGTCCAACCTTGACGCGCGCAAATCGGGCGCACATCGTTTTTTTCGTGAATGGGCGGGCGGTGCAGGACCGTTCGTTGAACTATGCGGTGACGGAAGCATATCATACGTTGTTGCAAGTAGGGCGATATCCGATGTGTGTGTTACAAATCATGTTGCCTCCCGACCAAGTGGATGTGAATGTGCATCCGACGAAAGCGGAAGTGCGCTTCCGCGATCCTCATGCGGTATTCAGCGCGGTACAACGCGCGGTGCGCGCGACGTTGCAGGCGCATCAGGTCGTGCCGTCGTTAAGTAGTCAGATGTCAGTAGTCAGTAGCCAGATGGAGACGGGGCGTGGGACGATTGCGTGGTCGGCGGCGATTGAGCGACAAACGGCGTTGCGTAACTTGGGACAGGCGGGGATGGAGCTGCAACGCACTGAGATCGCAACTTCCAACTTCCAACTTCCAAATCCCAATCTCCAAATCCCAACAACGGATGAGCAACCAAGCGCCCAAACAACTTCCAACCTCCAACCTCCAATTTTCAATCTTCAATCCCCACTCCCGATGCTGCGCGTCTTGGGACAAGTCGGGCGCACCTACATTGTCGCCGAAGGCCCCGAAGGTATCTTTTTGATTGACCAACATGCGGCGCATGAGCGCGTGTTGTATGAAAGATTTATGCGCGAGCGCGCGGAGCGTGAGGCGCGAGGCGAGATGGGGGTGAGCGCGCAGACGTTGCTCGAACCATTGCCGCTCACCTTAGGCGCGCGACAAGCGGCGCAGCTCGATGAACAGTTGTCCCTGTTGCGTAGCGCGGGCTTCGACATCGAGCCATTCGGCGGCGCAACGTTTTTGATTCGCGCCGTGCCGAGCATCCTGGCAGAAGGCGACCCACGTCAAGCGTTGACTATCATCCTTGACGAAATGGTTGACCCTGAAGAATATCGTCCGCAACGCGGTGAGCATCGCGGTCTGGCAGGACACGAGAACGACCCCTTGCACCGACGCAAAGAGGCGATGCTTATTGCGTCGGTGTGTAAGCAAGCGGCGATTAAAGGCGGGCGTTTGCTGACGATGCCGGAGATGCAAGAACTCATCCGTCAGCTCGAAGCGACGAGCGCGCCGCGCACGTGCCCGCACGGCAGACCGACGATGATACGTCTGGGCTTTGAGATGTTGGCGAAGGAGTTTGGGCGAGCGTGAAGTGTGGACCGTGAACCCTGAACGCTGATTAACTGTTCACCGAGTTGGTGAACTTTTGTGCGGTGTGGGTGTATATTGAATATGAGAAGCAAACCTTGAAACGTGAAATGCGCCATCATTTCACGTTTCGTATTTTTCAAGCTGTTCGTCCCACAGTGAGGTCAGCGGGGGGCTGCCTCCTGTGTTTCCGCAGCTCTGCGTGGTTTCCTCCTAGCCGCGCAGAGCTGCTCGTATGGTGGTTACTAATCCTTGACAACCCCACATTCTGAATGTATATTTGCGCGCAAATCGCTCCGAGGATGATAGCTCAGATTATGGCTTTCATCCTTTTATTTTACGCGATAAGCGTGTCAGGCTTGATGTGTGCTTTTGACAGAAAGGAGGCGACTCTCAGTTAAACTGTACTCCAGAAGCATTACACATTGCCAATGAGTTCAATTTCAATTCTCACGAGGAGGAGAAATTAGCGTGAAAAAAAAGACTTTGATGATGGCTCTGATCATCACGTTGTTGGGGTTAGCTGCTTGCGGTCCTACCGCTACTCCCACAGCAGCTCCGCCCCCCCCCACCCAAGCCGCTGCTGCGCCAACGGCGACGCGCCCACCTGCGCCACCTACCACTGCCCCGGGGGCACAAACACAACCAACCGCCGTGGTGCAACCGACAGCGGTTGCTGTGCAACCGCCCCCCAGCACGAAAGGCACCTGTGGCACGTTGCGCTTGCTGTGGTGGCAAGCAGCGACGATTTTGAATCCGCACCTCGCGCAAGGCACGAAGGACTTCGACGCCTCACGCCTTGTCTATGAGCCGCTCGCAGCGATTAACGACAAGGGCGAACCCGATGCGCGTTATGGCCTGGCAGCGGAAGTGCCCACACTGGCGAATGGTGGCATCTCAAAAGATGGCACCACGGTCACTTGGAAGTTAAAGCAAAATGTGAAGTGGTCAGATGGCTCGACGTTCTCTGCCGACGATGTCATTTTTACCTACCAATACATGAGTGATGCGAAGACCGCGGCGACGACAGCAGAAAGCGTTGCCGCCATCAAGACCGTCGAGAAGGTGGATGCCAACACTATCAAGATCACCTTCAAAGAGCCGCAGCCGAATCCGTATCAAGCCTTCACAGGCGCTTTGGGTATGATCATTCAAAAGAAAGCCTTCGAGAATTACATGGGTGAGAAAGCGAAGGACGCGCCTGCGAATTTGAAGCCGGTTGGCACGGGACCTTACGTCGTCAAGGATTTCAAACCCAACGATGTCGTGACCTACGAAATCAATCCAAACTACCGCGACGCGGGTAAGCCCTGCTACAAAGAAGTGACGTTTAAGGGCGGCGGCGATGCGACGAGCGCGGCGCGCGCTTCATTGCAGACGGGCGATGTGGATTATGCGTGGAACTTGCAAGTGGCGGCTGACGTATTGGGTGAATTGACCAAAGGTGGCAAGGGTGAATTGGTGGTTTCGCCTAGCCCCAACGTCGAGCGCCTCCTCGTCAACCGTACGAACCCCGACGCGAAATTGGGCGACAAGCGCGGCGAACCCGATCAACCCCATCCATTTCTCACCGATTTGAAGGTGCGCCAAGCGCTGGCCGTAGCGATTCCACGCAATCAAATTGGCGGTCAGCTGTACGGCGATGGTTTGACCGGCAAGGCGACCTGCAACATCGTGACCGCTCCTCCCGCTTTTGTATCCTCGACGAAGTTCGACACCTGCTCATTGACGGGCGACCTTGACAAAGCAAACAAATTGTTGGACGAAGCCGGCTGGGTGAAGGGGGCGGATGGCGTTCGCGCGAAGGGCGGCGTGAAGATGAACATCCTCTTCCAAACGACTGTCAACCCTGTGCGCCAGCGCACGCAGGAAATTGTGAAGCAAGCGTGGGAGAAGCTGGGCGTCAAAGTCGAACTCAAAGCCGTGCAAGCGGGTGTCTTCTTTTCTAGTGATGTAGGCAACCCCGATACCGCCGCCAAGTTCTGGGCTGACATCGAAATGTTCACCAATGGCGCGAGCCAACCTGACGACCAAGCGTATCTCGGCGGCTGGACGTGCGCGCAGATCAAGACCAAAGCGCAAGAGTGGCGCGGCAACAATTACGAGCGGTGGTGCAACAAAGATTACGATGCGCTGTACGATCAATTGCAAAAGGAGCTGGATCCAGCCAAGCGTGCTGACCTTTGGAAAAAGATGAACGACAAGCTGATTGAAGACGTCGTCATCATTCCATTAGTTGCGCGCAACTTCCCCGTGGCGGGCAAGAGCAAAGCGCTCAAGGGCGTGGTCGCCAATCCGTGGGACAGCGACCTGTGGAACGCGATTGACTGGACAAACAAATAATCCCAACATCATGCAGGGGGGCGCCTTTGTGCGCCCCCCACTTTCCTAATAAGGAGGAGGAAAAGACCATGAAATCATTCAGAGGACTCAAGTATGTCAGCGGGTTACTCGTCATCGTGTTAGTGATCAGTGCGTGCGGGCCAGCAGCGACGCCTGCGCCAGCACAACCGACGACAGCCCCGCCAGCAGTCACGCAGCCGACTGCCGCTCCGACCACGGCCCCGGCTGCCCCCGTTCAACCCACTGCGGTGGTGCAACCAACCGCAGCCGCGGTGCAACCCCCCCCCAGCACGAAAGGCACCTGTGGCACGTTGCGCTTGCTGTGGTGGCAAGCCCCCACAATTTTGAATCCGCACCTCGCGCAAGGCCAGAAAGACTATGACGCCTCCCGTCTCGTGTATGAGCCTCTAGCAGCAGTCAACGAAAAAGGCGAGCCCGACATCCGCTACGGCTTGGCAGCGGAAGTGCCAACCTTGCAGAACGGCGGCATCAGCGCCGATGGCAAGACGATTACGTGGAAACTGAAGAGCGGCGTGAAGTGGAGCGATGGTTCAGCCTTTACCGCCGACGATGTGATCTTCACCTATCAATTTGCGAGCGACAAGGCAACGGCGGCGACCACCTCGAATAGCTACGCTGACATTGATAAGATCGAGAAGGTCAATGATACAACGGTCAAGATCACCTGGAAGCAACCAAACCCCACACCCTATGTCGCCTTCACAGGGCTAGCAGGTTACATCATCCAGAAAAAAGCGTTCGCAGATTACATGGGCGCGAAGGCGAAGGACGCCCCGGGCAACCTCAAGCCCGTTGGCACCGGCCCCTACATTGTCAAAGAGTTCAAGCCTGGCGATGTAGTCACGTATGATCTCAACCCGAACTATCGTGACACCAGCAAACCGTGCTTCAAAGAAGTGAACTTCAAAGGCGGCGGCGATGCGACCAGCGCCGCGCGCGCTGCTTTGCAGACGGGTGATGTGGATTGGTCTTGGAACTTGCAAGTGGCCGCCGATGTATTGGTCGAGTTAGGGAAGGGCGGCAAAGGCGAGGTTGTGATTGCGCCGGGCGCAAGTGTTGAGCGCCTGTTGCTCCAACGCACGGATGTTAGCGCTGCTTTGGGCGACAAGCGCGGTGAGCCAGTTGAAAAGGGTGGGAAGCCGCACCCGTTTTTGACCGACTTGAAGGTACGCAAGGCGTTGGCGATAGCGATCCCGCGCAACCAGATTGGCGCCGAATTGTATGGTGATGGCATGAGCGGTCGGGCGACTTGCAACATCATCGTCGCGCCGCCGGCGTTAGTGTCTAGCACGAAGTTTGATTCGTGTGATCTGAAGGGCAACATAGATCAAGCGAACAAGTGGCTGGATGAAGCGGGTTGGGTGAAGGGCGCGGATGGCATTCGCGCGAAGGGCGGCGTCAAGATGAACATCATCTATCAAACGACCGTCAATCCTGTGCGCCAGAAGACGCAGGAAATCGTGAAGCAGGCGTGGGAGAAGCTAGGTATTAAAGTTGAGTTGAAAGCCGTGCAAGCAGGCGTCTTCTTCTCTAGCGACGTGGGTAACCCCGATACTGCCGCCAAGTTCTGGACGGATGTCGAGATGTTCACCAACGGCCCCAGCCAGACCGACGACATTGGCTACGTCCGCAACCATACCTGCGCTGAGATCAAGACAAAAGATTCTGAATGGCGCGGCAGCAACTATGACCGCTATTGCAATCCTGAATATGACAAGTTGGTTGAGCAGCTCGCCAAGGAACTGGAGCCTGCCAAGCGCGCGGCAATTTACAAACAATTGAACGACATCTTCAACAACGACGTCATCGAAATTCCATTGGTCGCGCGCAACAGCGTCAGCGGCAAGAGCAAGGCGTTGAAAGGCGTTGTGGCAAACTCGTGGGACTCCGACCTGTGGAACGTGTTGGACTGGACGAACAAGTAGTGTGCAGCGTGTAGCGAATAGCTGATAGTGAATCGTAAGCTACCACCCATGATTTGCTATCAGCTATTCGTCATTCGCCATAGGCTATTCACATGAACCGTTATCTCTTGCGCCGCTTATTGACTGCGATACCCACCTTGTTGGTGATCAGCTTCATCATCTTCGCCATCATTTCGCTCGCGCCCGGCGACCCATTGTCACAATTTGCGTTGAACCCTGCTGTGCCGCCCGAAGTGCGCGAGAACATCCGTAAATCGTTAGGACTCGACCAACCCATTTTCCCCGGCATTCAATGGAATAAAGAAACGGGCGCCTTTGAAGGTTTTGTGCCAGGTCGCTATCTCAAATGGGTGTGGGGCTTGGTCACCCAATTCGACTTTGGGTTCTCGTTTGCTAGTCGCCTACCCGTCATCGAGCTCATCAAGCTGCGCTTGCCCACGACATTGTGGGTGGTTGGCACAGCGTACCTCATTAGTATTATCCTCGCGCTGCCAACGGGCATTATCTCCGCTGTTAAGCAATATTCTATCTTCGACCAAGTTTCCACGACGGTGGCGTTTGTCGGCGCGTCGTTGCCGACGTTTTTTACTGGCACCATCTTCATTCTCGTCTTTGGTGTGTGGCTCAAGTGGCTCCCATGGATTTACGATTCGACGATTGAAATCAAGGATTTCGATTCATTCATCTTACAAATCAAGCAATCTATTTTGCCAATCATGGTGTTGGGCTTGTTCCAAACGGCGAGCTTGATGCGCTACGTGCGCGCCTCGATGCTCGAAAATCTACCGCTCGATTACGTGCGGACAGCGCGCTCGAAAGGGCTAATGGAGCGCTTCGTCATCTGGCGGCACGTCTTACGCAACTCATTGATTCCTGTCGTAACGCTTATCGCGTTGAACGCGCCCACTGTGGTGACGGGCGCGCTCATCACTGAGCAAATTTTCCGCGTGCCGGGCATTGGCTCGCTTATCGTCACCTCCGTCGAGACGAGCGATACGCCTGTGATCATGGCGACGACCTTCATCTCGGCGGTGTTAGTCGTTTTTTTCAACATCATCGCCGACGTCATCTACGCTTTTCTTGACCCGCGCATTAAATATACCTAAACTAATAGCGTATGGCAGGATAGACTCGCGCTAGCTGCCATTGGCTATCTGCTATTCGCCATTGACTATTCACAGAGGACTTATGGCACAGGCAACACACGCCTTACCGAAAATCGCAGCTTTCGATGAAGAACAGCTGACACGCAAACCGCGTTCGTTGTGGAACAACGCGTGGCGGCAATATCGCCACAGTCGCCCCGCCATGTTTGGCTTGGTCATCTTGATTATCATCGTTGCAGCGACACTCGTCGGCCCGTTCATCTATACTCAAGATGAAAAAGCGATTGACTTCAAATTGAAACGGCAGCCGCCCTCGCTCCAATTTCCCTTTGGCACGAATGAAGCGGGGCAGGATCAACTGGCGCGCGCCTTGACGGGAGGGCGTATTTCCATTGCGGTTGGCACGGCGGCGATGGCGGTGGGCATCTTCTTGGGGATTGCGGTGGGCGCACTGGCAGGCTATTTTGGCGGCTATATTGATAGCTGGCTGATGCGCGTCACCGATGTGTTCTTATCGTTGCCCGGCTTGCCTGTGCTTTTGCTTACCATCTATCTGTTCCGTGAATCGTTGCGCAGTGTGTTCGGTCCGCAGTTGGGCATCTTCTTGTTGATGGTCGTCTTGATTGGCGCATTCAATTGGATGTCGGTGGCGCGTGTGGTGCGCGCCTCGTTCCTCTCGCTCAAACAAAAAGAGTTCGTCGAAGCGGCGCACTGTATCGGGGTGAGTTCAGCTAGCGTCATGCTAAAGCATATCCTCCCCAACGTCCTCTCGCCCGTCATCGTCGCTGCGACCTTGAGCGTGGGCGCTGCCATCATTACCGAGTCCGCGCTGTCTTTCTTGGGCTTGGGCTTTCCACCCGACTTTCCGACGTGGGGCCGCATGTTGTTCGATGCTCAAGATTATTTGACGCTCTCGCCACACATCGCCTTTTTCCCGGGCTTGTTGATCTTTCTTACCGTGTTGTGTATCAATTATGTAGG
>CAZDYP010000015.1:29250-46340 GCA_964509505.1 uncultured Anaerolineae bacterium
TGGAATCAGGAGTGACCTATGCACGAAAATCGCCAACGCTTAATCTCTGAAATGGACCGTCTCTTCTCCGAGTTTGATCGGTTCTTTGAGGGCATCAACCCCAATGGGCGTATCTTGTCGCCGCGTCGACACGTATGGATGCCGCCAACCGATGTGTATGAGACGGGCGAGGTGATGGTCGTCAAAATTGAAATCGCGGGAATGCGTGAACAAGATTTTGACCTTGCGTATGCTAATGGCGTGCTGACTGTGTCGGGCAGACGACAAGACCCATCGAGCAAGCTCACGTACCATCGGCTCGAAATTTCTCATGGCGAATTTATGACTCAAGTGCGTATCCCGTGGCCCGTCGCCGAAGATCAAATCCAAGCCAAATATGATCTAGGCTTCTTGTTTATCATCCTCCCTAAACAGCGCAACACGATGCGTATTCCTGTGCAGATGGTCGAACGGGCTAACCTTGAGCAGCCACTGTCTGTTGAACCTCTTGCAGAACCGCACTCCACTGAGCCAGCTAAATGAATACGGGCGTCGCTCACCTCCAGAAAATGCGCGTGGCGCGGCGGCAGCGTTCGCTAATGTCGCCGCACGCCAGCACCTTTTCTTAGCATGAGCGATGAGCGTTTCATTCTCTCACGCCCAGCATAGTTTCATTGCAACGCTTGCCTTGCTGTATGAGGACGTTGCTCGGCCACCCGTGTGGCGTGTGGCGTGTCGCGCTGGCGGCGCTAATTGTCCGCAGCGCGTCGTAGGACGATGGGTGGCTATCAATCGCTTCCATGACGTTGATTTTGGAGGTCGCATGTCTTTGCAGAACTCAGCCCAATCCGAAGAATCCAACTTGAAACCGGACCAACCGCCAATGGTGCCAAGCGAATTGTCCATCTTGCCGTTGCGTGGCACGGTCGTGTATCCGTTGACCATCGTGCCGTTGACGGTGGAACAAGCGCGCTCGATTCAATTGGTAGATGACGCCGCCACTGGACAACGCACCATTGGACTCGTTGCCATCCGCGAAAACCGTGAGAGCATCGAACTGGCAGGCCCCGATGATTTGTTCACCATTGGTTGTGGAGTGTTGATTCATCGCCTGCTCAAAGCGCCCGACGGCAGCGTGCGTCTCATCGTGCAAGGCTTAGAGCGCATCCACATCAAAAACTACATGCAAACGGAACCGTATCTCAAAGCCGAAATTGAGGTGTTGCCAGACGAGACGGAGAAGAGCGTCGAGGTCGAGGCGCTTATGCGGAACACGGTGGATTTGTTTCGGCGTATGGTCGCGCTCGTGCCGCATTTGCCCGACGAGCTGATGATGGCAGTGATGAACGTTGAGGATCCGCGCCAACTTGTTTATCTCATCGCCACCTCGATTCGCATGGGTTTGGGCGACGCGCAACAAGTGTTGGAGCTCAACACCGTCAAAGAAAAGTTGTCGAAGCTCAATGTCATTCTCACCCGCGAGCTCGAAGTATTGGAGTTGGGCAAGAAGATTCAAAGCGACGCGCAGAACGAGATGGGCAAGATGCAACGTGAGTATTTCTTGCGCGAACAGTTGAAGGCTATTCAGAAAGAGCTGGGTGAACAAGACGAACAATCGAAAGAGATCGAGGAATATCAAAAGAAGCTCAACGAAGCGGGGTTGAGCGCAGAGGCGTTGAAGGTTGCGCAACGCGAGCTCAATCGTATGAAGAGCATGCCAACCGCCGCCGCCGAGTACTCGGTCATCAAGACGTATCTCGATTGGCTGGTCGAGATGCCATGGCAAAAATCCACTACCGATCATCTCGACATCGCGGAGGCGCGCAAAATTTTGGACGAGGATCATTATGACCTCGAAGAAATCAAGGAGCGCATCCTCGAATATCTGGCAGTGCGGAAGCTGCGGTTGGAGCGCGGCGGCGCCGAAGAAGCGCACACCCAAAAGGGCGCGATTCTCTGTTTCGTCGGACCGCCGGGCGTGGGCAAGACCTCGCTGGGACAATCCATTGCGCGCGCGATTGGGCGCAAGTTCGTGCGCATGAGCTTGGGTGGGATGCGCGACGAAGCGGAGATTCGCGGGCACCGGCGCACCTATATCGGCGCCATGCCCGGGCGGTTGATTCAATCCATCAAGCGTGCGGAGAGCAAGAACCCCCTTATCATGCTCGACGAGGTGGACAAAATCGGACAGGATTGGCGCGGCGATCCATCGTCGGCGCTGCTCGAAGTGCTCGATCCCGCGCAGAACTCGACGTTCCGCGATCATTACCTCGATGTGGATTGGGACTTATCGCAGGTCATGTTCATCACCACCGCGAATCAGCTCGACCCCATCCCCGGCCCCTTGCGTGATCGCATGGAGATTCTGACGCTCGACGGCTACATCGAAGACGAGAAGGTGATGATTGCGAAGAACTATCTGGTGCCGCGCCAACTGAAAGAACATGCGGTGAAAGCGGAAGAGATTCGGTTCGAGGATGCGACCCTGCGCGCCATTATTCGTGAATACACGCGCGAGGCCGGCGTCCGCAATTTGGAGCGCATGATTGGGCGCGTCATCCGCAAAGTGGCGACGGCCATCACGGAAGGCAAGGCGCAGACGGCGACCATTCAAGCCGCTCATCTCGAAGAATATCTCGGCAAAGAAAAATTTTATTCGGAAGTGAAAGAGCGCACCGAGACGCCGGGCGTCGTGACGGGCTTGAGCGTGACGGGCGAGGGCGGCGACATCTTGTTCATCGAAGCAACGCGCTATGCGAGCAAGGGCAAGGGCGGCGACCTCATCATCACAGGACAACTGCGCGACGTGATGCGCGAGTCGGCGCAGATCGCGTTGAGCTACGTGCGCTCGAAGGCGCAGCAATTTGCGATTGACGACAAAATTTTCGATGAGTCCGACATTCACATTCATGTGCCTGCAGGCGCGATTCCCAAAGACGGTCCCTCGGCAGGCGTTACATTTACGACGGCGATTGCGTCGTTGCTGACGGGACGGCGCGTGCATAACGATGTGGGCATGACGGGCGAAGTGACGTTGCGCGGCGCGGTGTTGCCTGTCGGCGGTATCAAGCAAAAAGTGTTGGCGGCGCATCGCGCGGGTTTGACGAAAGTCATTTTGCCGAAGCGCAACGAGAAAGACTTGGACGAGCTGCCCGAAGCTGTGCGTAAAGAGATGACGTTCGTGTTGGCGGAACGTGTAGATGATGTGTTGCAGAATGCGTTGACGACGGGAGAGCCAGGCAGTAAACGAATGAACGGGGAGACGGGGAAACGAGGCACTGAAGAAACGAGGAAACGGGGGAACGCAGCGCTGAGTAAGCAGGGAAACGCGGCGATGAGTGGCAAGCCGCGAGAGAATGAGGCGATGGGTAAGCGGGGAAACGGAGCAACGCGCAAGCGCAACCACAAATGAAGGAGATGAGACGCATGGGATGGTAACCGTTGGCATTCTCACCATCAGCGACCGCAGCGCGCGCGGCGAGCGTTCCGACGAATCAGGACCCGCGCTGCGCGCCCTCGTTATAGAACGGCTCGCGGGCGCACAAGTGACACACACGGCCATTGTGCCTGATGAGCGCGCACAAATTGTCAGCACATTGCGCGCGTGGTGCGAGGCGGGCGTGCAGCTCATTCTGACGACGGGCGGCACGGGCTTTGCGCCGCGCGATGTGACACCCGAAGCCGTGCGCGACGTGATTGAGCGCGAGGCGCATGGCCTCGTTCATGCGATTTTGCAAGCCTCGTTGCAAAAAACGCCTCATGCAATGCTCTCGCGTCCCGTCGCAGGGATGCGTGGGCGCACGCTCATCATCACGTTTCCTGGCAGCCCCAACGCGTGCCGCGAAAACTTCGAGACGATTCTGCCCGCGCTGCCGCATGGCTTGGAGTTGTTGGGGGAGGTGAGTGAGGCAGAGCAGCGGCATTCCGCGCATGATTCGCGTGCTGCGACAAGCGATTGGTAAGGAACCCGATTTTCGTTTGGAGGGCAATGAGTTTGTTGTGAGTTTGCCTCGCCCAGAACACAAACCATGAAACCACCCACTGTTGCTAGCGAAAAAGTTCCGTTCATCACCAAACTCGCCTTTGGTGCGGGGGATGTGGGACCGGCGGTTGTAACCGCCATCATGTCATTTTATTTTCTGTACTTCTTGACCGACGTGGCGCGACTGAACCCCGTGACGGCGGGGCTCGTTTGGTCTATCAGCAAAATTTGGGACGCGGTCAACGATCCGATCATCGGTCTCATTTCGGATCGCACACAGACGCGCTGGGGCAGGCGTCGCCCCTGGTTTTTGTTTGGCGCGATTCCGTTCGGTCTCTCGTTTTTCTTGCTGTTTCTCGTGCCAGCGCTCGGCGACCTGGGGAAAGCTCTGTATTATCTGGTCATCTTGCTCATGCTCGACACGGCTTTCACGGTGGTCAACGTACCATACACCGCGCTTACGCCCGAACTGACGAATGACTATGATGAGCGCACAAGCCTCAACTCGTATCGCTTTGCGTTTTCGATCGGCGGTTCGCTCATCGCCGCCGTCGGTCATCAAATCATCGTGGATGCGCTGAAGCCAGCGTGGGGCGAGCAGGCGGCGTACACTGGCTCGGTGTTGGTGTGGTCCATTGTTGGCTCGGTGCCGTTTGTGTTTGCGTTCTGGGGTACGTATGAGCGTCACACGCACACAGAAATGAAAGAGCTGTCATTGCTCGACAGCCTCAAAATTACATTTGGCAATCGCGCCTTTCGCTACGTCATCAGCATTTATCTGTTGTCGTGGGTGGTCGTGCAAACCGTCTCGACCATTATCATCTTCTACCTAACCTATTGGTTACGCAAGCCGCATTTGATTAGCCTCACCATCTTGTGTGTGCAAGGCAGCGCGCTCCTCTGGTTGTTCATTTGGTCGCGCGTCAGTCAGAGCATTGGCAAGAAGGGCGTGTATTATCGCGGGATGATTTTCTGGATTTTCGTCTCGTTGGCGTTGTTTGCGGTGCAACCAGAGTGGGGCGACGGGGTCATCTTGCTGTTGGCGGCACTAGCGGGTGTGGGGGTGGCGACGGCTTACCTTGTGCCCTGGGCGATGCTGCCCGATGTGATTGAATTGGACGAACTCGAAACGGGTGAGCGGCGCGAAGGGGCGTTCTATGGCTTCTTCGTGTTGTTGCAAAAATCGGGACTGGCGTTTGCGGCGTTATTGGTTGGATGGATGCTCGATGCAGCCGGATACGTCACCCCACCGCCAGACGCGCTCGCGCCAATTCAGCAACCCGCGAGCGCGTTGTTAGCGATTCGCTGGATGGTTGGGCCCGTGCCTGCGATTATTCTCGCGTTAAGTTTATGGTTAGTGTATCGTTTTCCGATTACGAAGGAACAACACGCGCGCACATTGGCGGAATTGGCAAAACGGAAGCAGGCAGCGCAGCCCCCATTGTAAAGCGCGCCTGTTAGGAAAGTGTGCGCCCCCTTCTCGCGTGGGACTCCCTACGGTCGCACTGCCCGCGCTCTGGGTGGTGGCTGTGACCATCCACCGCGAGCGTAGCGCGGTTGTTTAACAGGAGCGCTGTAAATTATTATCCCATGAGAAAGGAAAAGGTATGACCGATGAGTTGAAGAAAGATGTAGCTTTGTTCATAGATTGGGAGAACATCAAAGCGAGCTTGGATGAGCGAGGGTTGAAGCCTAATATGACGGCATTGCGCGAGACGGCAGAAAATTTTGGACGTTTGGTGGTGGCGAAGGCGTATGCAGATTGGCAAAACGAATGGCACCAGAACGACCCACAGAATTTATACTCCGCAGGCATTGAACCCGTGTATGTGCCGACGAAATTGGGAGGCGCGAGTGGGCTGACCAACCAACGTCGCAAAAATAGTGTGGATGTGAAGCTCACGGCGGATTGCATTGAAACCTATCATCGCTATCAATCGGTGCAGACATTTGTGTTGGTCTCAGGCGATGGGGACTTTGTGCATGTGGTGAACACCTTGCGCCCTTATGGCAAAGAAGTCATTGCGATTGGCGTCTCGTGGAGCACGTCATTGCGTTTGTCACAAAGCGTTGACCGTCTGCTCTATTATGACCGTGACGTGGACCGTATCGAATTTCACGCGCCGCCGCCACTACCCGAATTGCCCGCTATCTCGTCGGATTTGGAGCAGGCGTTTACGGCAGTGGTCACCATCATCAAGGAGTCGCGGCTCGAAGGACGCGCGCTCGTCAATTGGATCAAGCAAGAGATAGAGCAACGCTATCCGAAATTTGACCCGCAGCGTCTGGGCTTCGATAAATTCACGACGTTTATGCAAGCCGCCGAAAAGCGCGGCTTGCTCAAAATCGTCACCGTTGGCTTGGTGGATTGGGCGTATTTGCCTAACGTCGAGGTGACGACGCCCGGCGGCGCGCCCCCGCCGCCGGTGATGATTAAACAAATTGACCCAGCCGTGTGGGAGCGTTTCATCAAAGTCGCCGATGCCGTTGAAAAGGGCAATCTCTTTGTCGCATTCACGCTGCTAGTGGATACGATGATGACGGCGCGAGTTTTTCCAGAGCAATCCACGGAGCAGGTGCGTTTAGCGATCAACGACGCCATTGAAGAAGGCGTGTTCTTGCGCGTCACGCGCGCCGGCCGCGACAAGGTCACGGGCGAGCCGTTTCCGTTGCGGACGCTGGTGCTGAATCGTGAACATCCAATGGTCGTGAACGTGCTGGGACCGCCTTCTGTGCGTAGTGTTGGCAGCATCGTCGAGATGGCAGGCACAACCGGGCAGCCTGCCGAAGTGAAGCGCGAGGCGTGAAACGTGAAGGAAAGCAAAAACCCGTTTTCGAAATGAAAACGGGTTTTGTGTGGTTACGCCGCGGGCTTCGCGCTCTACGCTCTACGCGCTTTCTGATCTTGTTGTTGCTTGTGTTCTGCTTGCGCCAACTCCGCTTTGGTGATGTAGCCTAGTCGCAGCAATACGTCGCTCAAAGAGAGGTTTTCGCCTTTCGCGGCGAGTTCCATTTGGCGCAACAAGGCGGTGTCCAACTGTTCGAGGGTGAGCGCGCCCTGCGCGATCAAATAACCGCCAATGAAGCCTAAGCCCGCCACACTTTTGCCAATCGTCTTTTGGCGAGGGCGCGGCGTGGCGTCGGCGCCATGCGAATTTTTGCTGGGCTTGGTTTTGGTTATGGGGAGTTTGGGTTTCGTTGTTTTGGGGGTCATACGTTCCTCTTCAAGGCGAATCAATCGCAGGTTAGCTCAAAGGTTTCTTCAGGTAGTCAGTCAAAAATGCTTGGTCAGGGCGGAAGTGCGCCTTGCATTGTTCTGCCGATAGAATTACCGTCGGCGCATCGGCGCCCGGTTGTCGGCGCAAGCGCGCGATTTTACGCTCACGCTCCCACCCTTCTAGTTTATCACCTAATGCGCCGCGCAACAATTTTTCGCCAAGAATCTTAAGGCGGCGAGCCAACCAATGCAACTGGAGCCCGAGCAGCGGGCGCGGCGGTGCGTTAGCAGCGGGCAAATAATTCAAGACCCACCTATTGAGCGCCATGAGCCGTTGATAGATGTCGTGTCCCCACAGCGGAGCCATTTGCGCCAGCTCGCGCGCATAGAAAAATGAATGCTCTTGGATCATCAGCACGTTCTCGCTGACGATATAATTGGGGCAGAGTTCAACGCCCACGTATCGCGCCACACGCACCAGCGCCACCAACCACAAGCGCGTCAGCCACACGCGCCCATGCGCCGTAACGACGAAGTAATCAATGTCGTCGCCTTCGCCTGCATTATCCATTGCCAACGAGCCTGTGACGGCAATCATGCGCACGAAAGGCGCGTGCGCCATAATCAATCCCCAGCGTTGCGCGGCGCGCCATTGCTGTTGCGCGGCACGGTGTCGTTGTTGGGTAAGTGCGAGCAATTCAGTGTGGGTGGGCAAGCAAAACAACCCATCGCGTTCAACCCAATCAATGCCCACACGTTGCGCCAAAAGGTGTGTGACCTCCTCAGCCTGTGCCGGCACGTCGAGATAGCGCACGATGTCGGTGGCACGCGCCGCTTGATTGAAGCGATGGGCGTAAGCAATGGTGCGACGAATCGCTTCAATTAATTGCACGTCGCGTTGCGAGGTCAAGGACGCTGAGGGCGCGTCAATTGTGGAAGGAATGAAGTCCAGCATGACAGATGCAAACTTCATGCGTGCAGGATGAAGGGCAGATGGATTTTACAGCAGAGGACACGACTCGCTTCAAGACGACTAGAGTAAAAAATTATGGTGGCTATGATAAGTGAGTGAATGGAATTTGTCAATGCGTGCTAGCGTATGGAGTTTTGACAGCTTCTAGTGTGTGTGTTACTATTTTCACAATCAAGCTAACTTTTTCTACTTTGAGGAGGAAAGGACAATGCTATCTGCGCGAAATGCGTTTGTGAGCCTGTCTATTGGACTGGTGGCTATGTTGTTTGTGATGGCTGCGTGCGGCGCACCGAGTAGCGGAGGAGGCGCATCGGCCAGTGGCGGTACTAGTGAGATTAAAGTGACGGCGAGCGATTTCAAATTTGAGCCCGCTGACTGGACCGTGAAGGCGGGTTCAAAAGTCAAAGTGACGATGGCGAACAAAGGCGCATTGGAACACACGTGGGTTCTGAAAGATGCCAACGGCAATGATGTTGCTAAGCTGGAATCCAAAGTTGGACAGACCAAGAGCGTTGATTTCACTGCGCCAGCGACAGGCTCTTATGCTGTCATTTGCGACGTGGCTGGCCACAAAGAGCAAGGCATGGTTGGCAAATTGACGGTGCAATAAAGCTCGATGATTCTACCAATGTTGGTGGAGAAGCATCCTGAGCTGGTCGAAGGATGAGGGCGATTCCGCAACCTGCAGCTGTCAGGTCCATACCAAAGCCACAAAACCCCGCTCGATTTATAGCGAGCAAAACTCCCGCACTGGTTGCGGGAGTTTTTTGTTAGCCAGTATGCACATTTTATCTAATTATTATGGTGCCCGTCAGCTCGGGGTTTTGACGATTGGATAAAATGAAGACATAGGTGTAATTTCCCGCTACAGGCGCGATGAATTCTGTTGAGGTAGTGGAGCTGTTGGCGCTTGCTTCCACGCGCGCCAACGTGGCGCCACCACTGTTTCGTAGAATCCACGTGTGCGTGACCGTGCCTTGATTAGTCAGCCGGATGCGAAACGTCTCGCCCGCCGTGAGTGTGAAACTCCGAGGCTCCAGACTGGAATCAGTGCTGGTGAGGTTGATGGTGCGCGGTGTGGCGCGGGGGGTGGGAGTCGCAGTTGTGGTGGCTGTCAATATCGCAGTAGCTGTAGGTAGCGGTGTCGCCGTGTTGATCGTGGGGGTGAGGGGAGGGGGAGTCGCTGGGGTGGTGTTAAGTGTCGCGGTGACCGTAGGCGTTGCATCTCCAGGTGGGGTGACTAAGACGACGACCGTCTGTGCTGGTGATGGCGTGATACTGACAGTCACATTGGGAATGGGAGCGCTTGTGGCAGAGCGAGTTGGCGTGCGGGTGGACGTGGCAGCGGGTGGGCGTGGCGTGTTCGTGCGTGTCGCGGTGGGGAGAGGCGACTGTGATGCGCTAGTGACAGTGGGGATGGGCGTTGTTAATGGCGGCGGAGTAATGGTAGGGGCGGGCGAAGCTAACGTCAGGTTTGGCGGAGTCGGCGTTCCGACTTGCACGGCAACTTGTACGGAGGGTGTGACGGTGAGCTGGGCGACGGGTGTGCCTATTCCAAAGTTCAACCAACCACTTGTGAATATACCGCCTGCCGCGCACAAGAGCATCACAGCGATGACCGTAGCGACCCGTAAATTTGCTACGCGAGTTGGTCGGTCATGCGCCTGCGCGAGTTGTCGTTCGCAAATGCGGATGAGTAACGACAGGTCTTTGTATTCCGTTTCAAGTTCTTGCGCTTGTTTGAATGCTTTGAGTGCGTTTGTCCACAAGCTGGCCCGCATGCGCGTGCGCCCCATTTCGTACAGCGTATGAACGCGGTACCAACGCGCGGCTTCTGCATGACGCGCTTCTGCGCCGGGGAAGTCTGGCAAAATATCCAAGACTTGTTCGAGTTTGTTGACAGCCTCTTGCCATTGTCCGTTGGTCATCGCCAGGCGGGCCTCGTCATAGAGTTGGGAGGCGACTTTACGTTGTTCAGGCGAGGATGCACTGCTCATAGGATGGCTAATAAACCCTAAAGGTTCCTAAAACCTTTAGGGTTTTAGGTGGGGAGGTGATGTGCCGCCATGCTCAAGAAAAAAAGAGAAGGACTCCTAGGCAGCCTTTGCGTGGGGGGACCGTAGCGGGCGTCGGCAATGGCGCGGCTTGCGTGGCGAGCTGCTGCTCACATTGTTTGATGAGTGCGTTGGTGTCCTTGTAAAAACCAGAGCGTGACTTGGCTTTGCGGAAGGCGTCACGCGCTTCGGCATAGCGCCCTGCCGCAAAATGCGCTTGTCCTTCACGATAGTAGCGTGCGCTGTCGCGTTCTTGCAGCGCGAACAACAACTTGGCTTCTGCGCCTTGATAGAGATGATCGAGCTCATTCAATTCACGATATTTGGCGACGGCCTGTTCCCAAGCCTCAGCTCGCTCACATGCTTCAGCTTCGCGCAGTAATTGTTCACAGCGCGCCAGATGGGTTGCGGTTTCGGATGATTCGCTCATCGTCAGCATTAGCGAGTAGAGACCCTCCATTGGAACATCTGGAACATCTCTACGGCAAGGTCAAAACAAATTCACCGCAGAGTCGCAGAACCGCCGAGCAGGTCCGTCACAGCTCTCTGCGAATTCCGCGCCTTTGCGGTGATGAAATGCGTTGCGCCCGCTATGCGTCTCAAGGACGGACGCTATTGTAGCACGAATGTTGGGGCAGAGCGAAAATTTCGTCGCGCGTGGGTTCATTGCCAATCGGTCAACGCAGCTGCAAGATGTTGCGCGCGATGACCAGGCGTTGAATTTCGCTGGTGCCTTCGCCAATCGCCATCAGCCGTTGGTCACGATACATCCGCTCGACGGGATAGTTTGCGGAGTAGCCGTAGCCGCCGTGAATCTGAATTGCTTCGTAGCACACGCGCTCCGACGTTTCGCTCGCAAACAGCTTCGCCATCGCGCCCATCTGCGTAAAGGGTTTGCCCTGATCTTTGAGCCACGCCGTTTGATACACCAGCAAACGTGCGGCTTCGATCTGCGTTGCCATGTCGGCGAGTTTGTGTTGAATGGCTTGCAGCTGGGCAATGGGTTTGCCAAAGGCGTGCCGCTCTTTGGCGTAGTTGACGGCGCACTCGTACGCTGCTTGCGCGATGCCCACGCACAACGCGCCAATGCCGATGCGTCCACCGTCCAACGTCTTGAGCGTTTGTTGCAAGCCGCGTCCCTCAATGCCCAACAAATTTTCGCGCGGCACGCGCACTTCGTTGAAGGTCACGGCATGAGTGGGCGAACCGCGCAACCCCATCTTCTTTTCGGGCGCGCCAATCGTCAAGCCTTCCGCCTGTGTCGGCACGATGATTTGGCTGAGCGAATGCGCGCCACCTTGCGGAGCGGTGCGCGCTAGCACGACCATGAAATCGGCGATGCCTGCATTCGTCGTCCACATCTTCGCGCCGTCAATGATCCACGAATCGCCCTCCAGCACGGCGCGCGTCTGCACGCCGCCCGCAAGGTCTGAGCCTGCGCCGGGTTCAGTCAGCGCGAGCGCGGCGAGTTTGCCTGCGCCCGTGGCGGCAGGACGCAAGAATTGTTCTTTTTGTTCGTGCGTCCCAAACAGCGCGATGGGCGCGCAGCCGAGACTGTTGTGTGCGGCGATGGCGAGCGCGGTGCTGCCGCAGCCCCACCCCAATGCTTCAATGGCAATCGCGCCGCAGATGGAATCCACGCCCGCGCCGCCGTACGCTTCAGGTACACTCAAGCCTAACAACCCCAGCGGTCCCATTTTTTTCACAGCGTCCCAATTGAACTGACTGGTCTCGTCAACCGCTTGCGCGCGTGGTTGCACTTCAGCCGCCACAAAGGCGTGGACGGTATGCTTGAAAAGTTTTTGTTCCTCAGTCAAAGCAAAATCCATGGAGCCTCCTAAAATCTATTCGCTCATGTCCAGAAATCGCGCGCGAAACATCTCCTTGAGGCGGCGGCGTTGTCTAACGCCGACGGCGCGCCAGCGCGCGCTTATCATGAGCGAATCTATTGCGGTGACGGGTTGCGGCGACGCGTAAGGCGTCGGAACATGCCATCTAATCTGACGAAAATGATGCCCAGCTCGTACAACAAGATGATCGGCAAGGCGACCAACGCTTGATTAAGCGGGTCAGGTGTGGGTGTGATGAAAGCGGCGAGGATGAATGCCAGCACGATCATGTAACGACGAAACCGCCCCAACTTTGCCACGTCCACCGCCCCGATGAGCGACAGAAAGTAGATGACCAAGGGTGTCTGAAACGTGAGCCCGGCGATGAACAATAGCGTGAGCGCGAAGTTGATGTAATCGGAAATGGCGGGCAAGGGACGCGCAATGTCGGCGCCGAATGTAAACAAAAACTGTGTCGCAGTCGGCAGCAGCAACGTGTAAGCAAACGCAACACCCGCAATGAACAACAACCCGATGGGCGCTAAGAACCACAGATAATACTTTTCGTGTGGCAACAAGGCAGGCATGATGAAGGCGATGAGCTCATAAATGATGATGGGCATAGCGAGCCCCAACCCTGTGTATAACGCCACCTTGAAAACCGTCAAGACCACTTCCGTCGGTTTGGTGGCAATCGGTTCGGCTTCTTCGCGCGGCAGCTCGAAGCCAACGGGGAGCTTGGTGCCGGCGGGGATGACGAATGTGACAGAGATGGGAGAAGCCATGTCTGATAGACTGAGCGTGGTGGTCAGCACCACGTCCTGTTGCACGTACAATTCATTGTTGATGGAACGAGTCGTTTGTTGAATGCCTTTCAGCGGCGCTTTCAACAGTGTGAGGATTTGATTGGAGAAAAAAAATGCCAACGCCAGACAAATAGCAAAACCGATCAACGCGATGAACATGCGTTGACGTAATTCGGTGAGATGTTCCGCCGTCTCGTATAAAAAGCGTGTGGTGATGAAGGGCAGACTGCGTTGCGCCTCCCACAGTTGTCGCGCGCGTTCCAACGTGATGGGCTCTGCGCCGTAGCGTTGCAACCGAAAATTTTCCCACAACAGCCACAACTGCTCCACGCCTTCAGGCAAGCGCTTGGGGCCAATCACTAGGATTGCCAGCAAGATCAGCAAAAAAATCGCAAGAATATCAGTCATGGCTTAAAGGATGAAGGATGAAAGATGAAGGAGGAAGGATGATTTTCTGAAGAAGAGCGGCTATGAGGGGTGAGTCATATTCATCCTTCATCCTTTATCCTTCATCCTTTGTTTGAATTCGTTGTAGCGCTCGGCTAGCGCGCCAAGCGCGCCGTTGATGAAACGCGGGCTGGTGTCGCCGCCAAACAGTTTTGCGAGTTCAATGGCTTCGTTGATGGCAACCTTGAGCGGCGTCGTCTCGTCTGGGCGCAACGCCTCGTAGATGCCCAAGCGCAAGATGTTGTGGTCAAGCACAGCCATCTGGTCGAGCGGCCATTCGGGCGCGAGCTGCGCGATGATAGCGTCGAGCAGCGGATGATGTTGTTGTACGCCCAACACCAATTGTCGCGCAAAGGTTTGCGCGTCAGCAGGTAAGACCGTCTCGCCGCTGCAATCGGCGAGGGCTTGCTCGGCATCATGTGCGCTGCACTCCATTGCATACAACGCTTGTAAGGCTAAGACACGCGCGCGCCGACGAAGTTTCATACTGAAGTGTTAGGGTCAAGGGTAAGGGTTATGTGTCATGTTTGATGCGCCATGCGTTCCATGACACAGGGTGTTTGCTACTTGACGCTTAAATGGCTAACCCCCCGTCAATTCGCAAGACTTGTCCTGTAATATAAGCCGCCGCATCGGACGCGAGGAACGCCACCGCCTGGGCGACTTCTTCGGACGTGCCGAAGCGTCCGAGTGGCGTGAGCTTGATCAGCTGCTCTTTGATGTCGGCGGGTAATGTGCTAGTTAGGTCTGTGGGGATGAAGCCGGGGGCAACGGCATTGACCGTGATGTTGCGATTGCCGTACTCCTTCGCCATAGATTGCGTGAAGCCGATGATGCCCGCCTTCGACGCGGCGTAATTTGTTTGGCCGGGATTGCCTGCGACGCCGGCCACGGACGACATGTTGACGATGCGCCCATATTTTTGCCGCATCATAGGGCGTAGCGCCGCTTTGGACATGTTGAAGACGCTTTTGAGGTTCGTGGTGATGATGAAATCCCAATCGTCTTCTTTCATCATTGCAAGCAAATTGTCGCGCGTCGTGCCTGCATTATTCACCAGAATATCGAGCCGTCCAAATGCATCGGTGGTCGCTTTGACAACCTTCGTCGCGTCGTCCATTTTGCTTACATCGCCTTGCACGGCGATGGCATCGCCTTTGCCTTGCGCTTTGATGGCGGCGACCACGTCTTGCGCGGCCGCTTCGTTGCTATGATAGTTCACGGCAACCCTCGCGCCTAACGCGCCGAACTGCAAACAAATTGCGCGCCCAATGCCGCGTGAACCGCCTGTCACTAATGCGACTTTGTTCGTGAGGTCAATCATCTCTCTCCTGAAAGAGTCATGGAGAATTGGTAATGAGGCACTCCGTAAGCTCCATTGACTAATTGCTAATTAACGTCAATGCGGAATAAGGTTGCGGGCGATTGAACATCACGCCTACTCACTGCGAAACCCGCCTGCGCGGGTTCAGTTCCAGCCGACGGAGATCGGCTTGGCGCTGCGTTGTGCGCGCATTGCAGTCGCTGTGGCTTATCCCGAATTCACGTTAGTTACCAATGACTCAGTGATGTCACGTCGGTGATATTCACCAGCTGCGCATCTTTGACAATGCGTTTAATCAAGCCTGTGAGCACTTTGCCTGAACCGATTTCGACAAAGGTATCCACGCCGTGTGATGCCATATATTGCACCGAGCGGGTCCATTGCACCGACGCCGTGAGTTGCCCGACGAGCTCTTGGCGAATGGCTTCTATGGTGGTGAGCGGTTCGGCGGTGAGGTTGGCGATGATAGGCACACGCGGCGCATGCATCGGCGTAGCGTTGACAGCGGTGGTGAAGGGCGCAACGGCGGGCGTCATCAACATTGAATGCGCGGCGATGCTCACGTCGAGCGGCGTGACGAGCTTGGCTTTGCGCGCTTTTGCCTCTTGCATTACGGCGGCGACGCTTTCTTTTTT
The DNA here is from genome assembly GCA_964509505.1 of uncultured Anaerolineae bacterium. GTDB lineage: Bacteria > Chloroflexota > Anaerolineae > JACRMK01 > JACRMK01 > CAZDYP01. The sequence continues at coordinate 44,497 of CAZDYP010000015.1, forward strand.
GCCAGAGACAATGACTTGGCCGGGGGAATTATAGTTGGCGACTTGCGCGTTGCCAATCGTCTCGCACAGCGCTTTCACCGTGTCGTCATCCAAACCAATGAGCGCCGCCATGCCGCCCGGATGTTGCGCGCCTGCTTCTTTCATCACTCGCCCACGCTCACGCACCAAACGCAGACCATCCGCAAAGGTGAACACCCCGGCGACGTACAAGGCGGCCAGTTGTCCCAGACTATGCCCTGCGACGAAGGCGCACTCACCCCGCTTCATCGCGGCATACAATGCGGCGCTCATCGTGAAGAGCGCCGGTTGCGTGTTGATGGTGTCGTCGAGCGATTCTTTCGGACCAGTGAACATGAGCGACGACAGCGCGAAGCCCAATACCTCATCGGCTTCCGCAAAAATTTTTTGCGCGGCGGGCAACGCCATCAAATCTTTGCCCATGCCCACCGCTTGTGAGCCCTGTCCGGGAAATACAAATGCAATGCTCATGATACCTCTAGGGGTAAACGAGGATACGAGGTTTACTCATTCACTGCCACACACAAAAAGCCGTGCTGTCCCAGCAAGTGAGCAAGCACGGCTTCGTCGTGAGCTCCGCCGAACGGCTAACGCGCCTGAGCGCATGGAGTTATTGCTTCGTCTTGGGAGCTTCCATTTCAAGCACTTGCGCGCCGTCGTACGTGCCGCAATTCAAGCAGACGTGATGCGGACGGCGTGGCTCGCGGCACTGTGGGCATTCCACCAGGGCTGTCGTACGCAGCGCGAGATGGCTGCGGCGGCGGTCACGGCGTCCTTGTGATAGTTTGCGTTTGGGATGGGGAGTCATCCTTGCAGCTACTCCTTTCGTTTATCTCAGAACTTACGCAAGACCCAATTCTTATCCGCGCCTTGACGTGAATCTTCATCAATCTTTCAAACTTTAGCGGCGATTCGCCGTTTCGCTTGGAGTTTTGCGTCAGTCCCTATATCTGATAGGAGACGGAGGACGAAGGAGGTCAGCGGTCTTCCATCTCCCGTCTTCCGTCTGATGCTTCTACTTGCGTTGTAATTCCAACAATTTAGCCCAGCGTGGATCAACGTCGTCGGTTGGGCATTGGCACAAACCTTCATTCCAATTCTGTCCGCAATGCGGGCAGAGCCCTTTGCAGTCTGCTTTGCACAAGGGATGCATCGGTTGGCTGACGACGATGTGTTGACGAATGACTTCGCTCAAGTCAAGGATGTGATGCGCGTCAATCAAATTCGCATCGTCGTCGGTGAGCATCTCAAGGTCTTCGCCGCTCACGATGTCAAGCGTGGGCTGGAACTCTTCTGCAAGCGTGAACTGAATCGGTGCGGCGATGGGCGCGAGGCAACGATCACACGTCAATTCGATGCGTGTGTGCAGCTCACCTGTCACCAAGACGCCATCTCGCAAACGCAGCAGCTTCACGCTCCCTACGAGCTCATCCAATACGTTCAACTCGGGGTCTAAGTGTTGGATGTTCTCGCGCAAGGGATAGGTGCGCGTAGCGCCCGTGCGTTCCTTCATCAACTGCGCGACGTTGTATTGCATGACCAATTAGGTTCAACCCTTGCGAAGGGTCTAAATCTTCGCAAGGGACGGTTGTTATGACCAATAGGCAAAAAATCTCCCGCAAGCAGGCAACGGCGCTTGCGGGAGGGGTTAGACCATTTCCCTCAAACAGCGAGGCAAATTATAACAGAAAGTGGGGGGAGGACAAATTGCCCGACGAATCTACGGTGCGTTGCCGTCGCCGAAATCATCGAGCGTTATGGTTGCGCCAATCGCCCACACCCTGATGCGTCCGCCAGTAGTGTTGTACGTCCAAGCGGATACATTG